>JALVUB010000302.1 GCA_027023915.1 Sedimenticola sp. | reverse complement strand
CCGAGCGCCTGCACCAGCTTCAGGCCGCCGCCGCCATTGGCCAGATGGGGCTGGTGCAGGCGTGGGAGAGCTGCTTCCAGCGTCGCGGACGCCACACCGCACAGGTTTTGCTGACCCATGAGGATCTTTCCGACCGGCGACGCTATCTCAACGCGCGCAGCACCCTGCGTACCCTTCTCGACCTGAAGGTGGTGCCGGTGGTGAACGAAAACGACGTGGTGGCCAACGAAGAACTGCGTTTCGGCGACAACGACACCCTGGCGGCGTTGGTGGCCAATCTGGTGGAAGCCGATTTGCTGGTGTTGCTGACCGACCAGACCGGGCTGTTTGAGGCCGATCCGCGCCACAACCCCGAGGCGGCGCTCATCGACTACGCAGCGGTGGACGATCCCCGGTTGGATGGTTTTGCCGGCGGCAGCAGCGGCGGTTTGGGCCGGGGCGGCATGGCCACCAAGCTGCGGGCGGCGCGGGTGGCGGCGCGTTCAGGTACCGCCACCGTCATTGCATCTGGTCGGGAGCCGGCAGTGTTGCAACGCATCGCCCATGGCGAGGTTGTCGGCACTTTACTGGTACCCTCCCAGGAGCCCCATGCGGCGCGCAAGCGCTGGCTGGCGGGTCAGCTGAAGGTGCGGGGCCGGTTGGTGCTGGATGAAGGCGCGGTGAAAGCCCTTCGCGAACAGGGCAAAAGCCTGCTGGCGGTGGGCGTGAAGTCCGTGGACGGCCGTTTCTCCCGGGGCGAGGTGGTGGCCTGTGTTGACGGGCAGGGACGGGAAGTGGCGCGTGGGCTGGTCAACTATTCCGCTGATGAAGCCGTCCGTCTTCTCGGGCAGCCGAGCAGCCGGTTCGAGGCGATTCTCGGTTACATGGACGAGGAGGAGTTGATCCACCGGGACAACCTGGTACTCGTCTGATGACCATCTAGTTGCTCGGTTACTTGTTTACCGGCGTGTTCGCCGGCTTGCTGGCGGGGCTCATGGGGGTGGGTGGCGGCCTGGTGATGGTGCCCGCCCTGTTGCTGCTCTTCTCTTTTCAAGGATTCGATCCGGGCCATCTGGCGCAACTGGCGGTAGGCAGCTCGCTGGCCGCCATTGTTCCCATCTCCATTGCGTCTCTTTGGTCTCACCACCGTCACGGCGCGGTGGAGTGGCCCATGGTGGCGCGTCTTGCGCCAGGGTTGATGCTTGGCGGTTGGGGCGGCGCCTGGTTGGCAACACAGATGAGCACTCACTGGTTGAAAACTTTTTTTGGTCTTTTTCTTCTGCTGGTGTCGCTCCAGATGTTCACCGGCTTCCGCCCCACAAGCACCGGAGAAAAGGGTGGCGCAGGGCTGTTTGCGCTTGCCGGCGGGCTCATCGGTTTGGTGTCCGGGCTGGTAGGAATTGGTGGCGGCACCATGACAGTGCCTTTTCTTCACTGGCGTGGGCGTTCCCTGACGCGCGCCGTGGCTACTTCCGCGGCTTGTGGGTTACCCATCGCCCTGGCTGGTACTGCCGGTTTTCTCTGGTTTGGTGTCGCTGCGGGCGAAGGTGGTTATGTTTACTGGCCGGCGGTTCTGCTCATGGCACCTTTTGCCGTTCTCACCGCTCCACTGGGGGCACGACTGGCCCACCGGCTTCCGGTGGCGACTTTGCGAAAGTTGTTTGCTGTGGTGTTGTTAATAGTTTCGTTTAGGCTGATTAATATAATCTATTAAACAGCGCCAGCCGTCCTTTTTTATCTCTTAATATCATTCTGTTTCTTTTCATGGCGGCCAGAAAGATTTCACTCTGGCCGCTTTTGATGTCCGTCAGCCTTAATAAAGGTGGGCGAACGTCAATTTCGAAATCGCGGTATTTGTTTTTCGCCCAGTAGATGCGGGCATAACCATCACGGATGGCTAACAAAAGATGATTGTTGCTTACCCAGGCGCCATCCAATTCATTGATGCCTTCATGAAAAAAAGGTGGTAAGGTTGGAGGTGGCGATCTCCATTCTGGTGGCGGACCGCCATATGGCACGCGATCCCGCAGGGATGCAAACTCATGATAAAGCTCCATCATTTCGTAAAGGGTGAGCATGGAGCGCATCATTTCAAATAATAAACCGGCATTGTTTCGCCCCGCCGCCAGTGCCGGCGGCAGAGTGAAAAGAACCAGTGTCAGGGTCAGGATCTTTTTCATTTCTGCTTGGGTGAGCGTGGCATGTAACAAAGAATAAACCGGGTAGGGGAATGTGAACAGGGGAACGACCACGCAGAGGCAGCTCCATCATGTAGTGGCCGAGCTTCTTCGGGAACGAACCGAACTGCTGGTTCAGTTTTGCAGATTGGCGGGGACCAGTGAAGTCACGCCGGAACAGGCGCGTCTGAAACTGTTGCGCAGTTTCTGCCAACTGTTGGTCGATTATGTCGCGCTCTGGCAGTTCGAGTTGCAGCCGATGCTGCTCGATGTGGGAGAAGAGAGCGCCGCGGAGTTGGGCCGTTGGCAGCCGGTGATGGAACAATCTTCCCAAACTGTGCTGGCTTTCAACGACCGTTACGATGACAAGGCGCATCCGATCGAACTTTTCGATCTGGATGTCCACCTTTCCCGCCTGGGTGAAGTTTTGGCGGAGCGATTCGACGCCGAGGACCGCGTGCTGGCTGGCATTTGAACATCATGGTACTGATTGAACCCACAAATTGGCATCCAACCCCGGAGTTTGTGCTCGAACGTTTCCATGTGCCAAAGGATTGGGAGATACAGCTCGACGGTTTTCCGCGTGGCCTGGATGGGGTGCGCGTGGATGTCTGGTTGGGCGATGACCTCGACAAGGCCCTGAGCGATCTGCTGGATGTGCTTATCTCCAGCTATCGACAGAAACTGTTGGGCGATTCGGTATCCATGCTGGATCGAACCAGCACCATCACCGCGTTCCGCCACCATTACAAGGAAGCAGCCTTGGCCGCTGCGCATCGCGCCAAGGAGGAAGGGCGGCTGGCGATCTGCCAACTGTTCCACCTTGCGGTGCTCAAGCAGCTGCTTCTGCTTACCGATCAAAAACTGAAACAGTGGCGTGAGGCGGAAGAGGAGAGTCTGGCGGCGCGTGGCGGCGACGATTTTCTTCGCACCCAGCGCTTGAGGCAGTTGCGTCGCAATCGTCTGCGACTGCGCTATCTGGTCGCTCATGACGCCTTGGGCATGGTGCGCCAGATCGACAGCGCCCTGCGCAAGAAACGGAAGAGCCTGCTGCTCGTGGAATGGCCCGTGCCGGAAGAGGTGGTGTTCAACCCCTTGCTGCAAATGGGCGAACTGGGCTGCGAGGAAAACATCATGGAGCACTATCCCTTGGTGTTACGGGAGCCCAGGCGGTTCCGTCGGGTAGGCAAGGCGCTGCTGGAACCTTTGCGCCAGTGGTTGCCGAAAGGATGCGTCAGCGAGCCGAAGCAGGGTGGTGGTTCTCTGAGCGAGCTGAAGCTCCGTCGGGATCGGGGCATTTTCCCGGGGTATGGCGAGGTTGAGCTCTTCCTGCGCCAGGTGATGGACGGGGAGGAGTATCGTCAACACAAAGCTTGTTGGATCGACCATCCAAGAAACCTCTCCCGTCTGTTTGACGATGGCGTGGGGGAGGTGGACTGGGATCCTGAACAGTGGCCGGCGTTCCAGGAGCAGCTTCTGACCGTGGTGGAGCAGAATCTCGAGCGCGGCGGCCATCTGGAACCATTGTTGGCAAGTGTCCGCCTGCGCGAGGTCTATTCCAGTTTAGGTCGCAAGGGGATTCCATCGCTGCTGCTAGAGTATCTGATGGGCAACCGCGGACTTGAAGATCTTGTCGCCACGCTGGACCGCTTCAATGAAGTGCCGGATCTGCCCATCTATCGTGAGGCGCTCTCCTCGGCGCGCAACAATTTGCGCCGGGCGTCGGTGGCGGAACGGCGCCGGTGGTTGTTGAAAGCGCTCGAAGGTTTTCTGGCATTGCGGCGTGATCTCAAGTTGGCATGGCGTGCATACCAAGTCATGGAGCAGTTCCGGGTGCTGCGGAACCCCGATGAGTTGCGTTTGGCCAAGGCCAACGGCCTGCTTCAGGATTTCACGCCAGGCGCCGGTGTCGGCAAAAACGTACGGCTGGGCCATGTGATTCTGAAAGCGGACCTGCGCGGCTCCACTGCGTTGATTGCCGAACTCAAGCGGGTCGGCATCAATCCCGCGGTCTATTTCACCCGCAATCTGTTCGAGCCCATCAACACACTGTTGCGGTTGTTCGGCGCGGAAAAGGTATTTCTGGAAGGCGATGCGGCCATTCTGGCCTTCGACGAGCGTTCAGGAGAAGAAGGGTTCGCTGTGGCTCGTGCCTGTGGGTTGGCGGTTCAGCTGATCGCGTTGGTGAATGATCGCAATCGGGAAAACAGGAATGAAGGGCTGCCCGAGCTGGAACTGGGTGTCGGTGTTTGTTACGAAGAGGGCGAGCCTACCTATCTTTTCGATGAAGGGCGTAAGATAACCATTTCACCAGCCATTCATCGGGCGGATCGTCTCTCCTCCTCCAACTTGCCGGGGGAAATCGGCGCTTCCGTCGTTTCGGCTTTGGGAAGGCTTTGGCGGGTGGCCGAGGTGAAAGTGGTGAAAAGGAGCGCCTCGGTTTCCGATGACGCGCCGCTGTACCGATACAATGTCAATGGAATCGAACTTGATGGCGCCGCCTTCGACCGGTTGAGGAAAGAGGTGGCGTTGAAATCGCTGCCGGCAGAAAGGCTCGGCGGAGAAGAAGGAGAACGTTTTTATCTTGGGGAGTATCCCAGCGAAACCGGGAAGACCCACTGGCTGGTGGTGCGGGAGGCACCCGTGGCCCTGTGGGGCGACACGGAGGAAGTCGCAAAGGAACAAAAGAAGGGGGAGGTCCGCTATTACGAAGTGGTGGCGGTGCCTGACGTGGCCAGAAAGATACGACAAGCGCTCAGATCGGTGTGAATGCGCTGTCGATGTCGATTTCGAGGTGAGCCCAATGAGATCCTTGCGAATAAATTCCATTCCGCGCGTCGATGCAACGCTGAAAGCCGAACTGCAACTGGACGGAGGTTCCGTACACCAGGTTGTGTTGGAAAAGGTTTCCGGTATCGGCTTGAGTTTCTGTTGTGACGAGCCGACCAGCCGAAAGCTGATGCCAAGCCGTCAGCGGTCGCCGGGGCTGTTGCCATCGCTCCCCGTGGTGATCCGTTTTTCCCTTCCTGACTCCCGTAATCCCATGGAGTTTTCCTGTCGTCTCCATTTTTGTCGGCGCCGTTCCCAGGATTGTTTTCTGTTCGAATGCGATTTCGATGGCGCCGCAGACAGCCTGCCGCGCAGGCGTCTGTTGGCCTTTCTCCAGGGCGGGGTGACGGAAGAAGAGATCGAGCCGGCAGAGGTTGAAGCCGCCTGATTCCTTTTCTTTTACATAGTGGCCTTGGTGTTGCGCTTGCGTAACGCGGTGCGCTGCGGACTGTCGCCCGCAATGGGCATCAGTCGTTGGGAAAGCCGCTGAACCTCCTTTCCTCTGCGGTGGTCGTAAATTGCCGCATAGGTAAAGACCCGCTTCACATACTGCCGGGTCTCCTTGAATGGAATCAGTTCTATCCAGAGATCGGCGGGTAGCTGGTGCTTGGGCAACCAGCGGGTGACGCGGTAGGGGCCCGCGTTGTAGGCGGCGGTGGCCAGTACCGGATTCTGCTCCATGCGCGCCATCACATCGGAAAGATAGGTGGTGCCCAGGTGGATGTTCACGTCGGGGGTGGTCAGGTCGTGGCGCTTGGGTGGTCTTGGCTGCTTGAGCAGCTTGCGGGCCACATAGCGGGCGGTGGCCGGCATCAACTGCATCAGCCCAAGGGCGCCGACACGGGAGCGGACGCTGGGGTTGAAAGCGCTCTCCTGCCGGATCAGGCCGAATACCCAGGAAGGGTCCAGATTGCGCTCATCCGCGCGTTTTTCCACCTCATTTTTGTGCTCCAGTGGAAAACGTAGCGCCAGATCGTCCCAGTAGCCGGTGCGGGCCAGGGTGAAGATGGCCTGATCGTGCCAGTTCCAACGCTGGGCCAGCTTGGCCGCCGCCATCGCCTGTTGGGGTGGAAGCGAACGAGTCACCATGCGCCACTCCCGCCGCGCGTCCGCCTGGCGTCCCAGGGTCAGCAGCTCCCGTGCCCGCTGAATGCCGGGCAGTTTCTTAACCTCCGCCAGTGTCTCCTTGTCCACCGGTACCGGTTTGTGCTTCAAGTTGTAGGGCAGCCCCACGCGGTCGGCGGCAAGAAAACCGTAGTAGCTGCGTTCCTTCGCCAGCTCACGGTAGATAGGGTCGGCCTTTTTCCGCTGGCCGATCTGTTCCAGGCTGCGTGCCTTCCAGTAACGCCAGCGGGGTTCGTCCGGCAGGCTGTCGATCCACTTCAACGCTGTTTCCCACTGTCCGCGAACGAGAGCCGCCAACACCCGGGTCTCGGCAAGCCTGGTGTTTTTTTCAGCTTCCTTCAGAGAGCGGAAGAAATGCCAGGCCGTGGGTGTCTCCACGCGCAGAAAGGCGCGTGCCAGGGTTTGTAGTGCCCGAAGATGAAGGGATTCCGGCAGGGGGTGAAGTTTTTCGATGGTTCGCAACATCTTCCAGCCGGCGTAGGGATCAAAATAGCTGCGTCTCTTTACCGCATAGGTGAGCATGGCATCACGCATGGGGTGGGGTTGTCGCAGCCGTTTCTCCTTCAATGCCAGCTCGGGTTTGCGTCTCAGCGAGATCCAGAGGTCGGCCCAGGGCCGGTCCTTTTGAGGCAGCAGTCGTTGCAGATAGCGCACCAGCTTGATGCGGCCGCGGTACATGGCCAGTTCGATGCGTTGCCACACCAATGTGGTGGTGAGCTTGCCGGATTTCCGCCACGCGATAAAAACCGGATCACAGGCCTTGGGGCGGGAACGGCCGTAAAGCCAAAGCTCCGGCGCCAGCTCGAACGCCTTTTCGCGGTCACCCGTGTGAATCAGCGCGTTGAGATAGTGGCATTGGCGGGTGACGCTGTAATCCTTCTGGTAGAACCTGCGGTAGTTGTCCCAGTCTTTACGCTTGGCCAGCAGGTTGAGCCAGCGCCTGCGGAGCATTTGCGCCAGCGGTGTCTCTTTCCACTTTTCCAGAAAGCGTTCCACCTTTTCCGGCGAGGCGTGGTCCAGCTTCTGCCGCAGCGCTTCGTACTCCAGATAAGGTAAGAGAGGGTAATCGGACAGTTTCGCCTTCAGCGATTCGAAGCGTTTGATCTGGTTTTTTTTCAGCGCCTGTTCAGCGGCCTGAAAGAGTATCCGCTCGGTTGTTCTGCTGGTGGCCCCGGCGGTTTGAGCGGTCAGCGCCAGCAGCAGCGCAATGACGATTCCCAGTCCTGTTTTCGACAACCTTTCCATTCCGTTCAGCCTACGAGAATCGAGTCCGCTCCATCAATAGGGGGTTTCCCTTGCCGGCACCCGTGAATCCGTTTTTCATGCCTGGGCTACAATGCCTGCATCCAGTGAAACCAAGTTTAGTACAAACCTGCACCGGAGTTTTGTGAAATGGCCGAAGATCGTGAACAGCAAGACCGGGAAATGGCGTTGGGCAGTGGCATTGCGGCATTCGAGGCAAAGCATTTCGTTCAGGCGGCGGAGTTGCTCGAGCCGCTGGCGGAATCGGGCGAGCCGGAAGCCCAGTATCGTGTGGCCATCATGGCTCAGAACGGCCTGGGCATGGTGGAAAATCCCCTGATGGCCTACAAGTACATGAAAGCGGCGGCCGAGGCCGGACACGCGCTGGCCCAGCACGGCCTGGCTTTCATGTATCTGGAGGGAGAGTGCGCGGAAAAGAATCCGCAAAAGGCCATCCAGTGGTTCGAGAAAGCGGCGGAGCAGGGCCTGCAAGGCTCCATGACCACGCTTGGCATGATCTACCGCGAGGGAAATGGCGTGGAGGCCGATGAGAAGAAGGCGAAAGAGTGGTTCCGCAAGGCCGGGTTCGATGAGATGTAATCAGTTGCTTCGACGCGCTCTTACCGCCTCGGCGAGCTGCTCAAGCAGCGGCACGCTGTCTTCCCAGGCAAGGCAGGCGTCGGTGATGCTCTGACCATAGACCAGTGGCTTGTCCGGTTGCAGATCCTGGCGTCCGCCCACCAGATGGCTCTCGATCATGGCCCCGATGATGCGCATGTCGCCACGGGCGATCTGGCCTGCCACGTCACGGCCTACTTCAAGCTGCTTTTCATGCTGCTTGCGGCTGTTGGCATGGCTGAAATCGACCATCAGCTTGGGTGTCAGGCCGGCTTTTTCCATCTCTTCCGCCGCCATGTTCACCGATTCGGCGTCGTAGTTGGGGCGCTGGCCGCCACGCAGGATGATGTGAGTGTCGTTATTGCCGCTGGTGCTGAAGATGGCGGAACGCCCTTCCTTGGTGAGGGACATAAAGACATGGGGGCGCTCGGCGGCTCGGATGGCGTCCACCGCAACCCGCATGGTGCCGTCGGTGCCGTTCTTGAAGCCCACCGGACAGGAGAGGCCGGAAGCCAGCTCGCGGTGACCCTGGCTTTCGGTGGTGCGCGCCCCTATGGCGCCCCAGGCGATGAGATCGGCAATGTACTGGGGCGAGATGAGATCGAGAAACTCGGTGCCCGTGGGCAGTCCCAGGCTGTTGATTTCCAGCAGCAGCTTCCGCGCCAGCTCCAGTCCTTTGTTGATCTCGAATGAGCCGTCCAGGTTTGGGTCGTTGATAAGACCCTTCCAGCCCACGGTGGTGCGAGGCTTTTCAAAATAGACCCGCATCACCACCATCAGGTCGTCCGCCAGCCGGTTTTTCACCTCATTGAGGCGGCGGGCGTAATCCAGCGCCGCTTCCACGTCGTGTATGGAGCATGGGCCGATCACCACCAACAGCCGGTCGTCCTCGCCGTGGAGGATGCGGTGGATCTGCTGGCGTGCGTCGAACACGGTTTTTGCCGCCTCCTCGGTGATGGGATGGCGCTCATGCAGGGAGCGCGGCGGCACCACCTCCGTGATGGCGCGGATACGCAGATCGTCGGTTGGGTACTGTGACAGTGACATGCCGCTCATCGGAATGAAGTTCCGGGTAAGCCGCGCATTATAGCTTTTTTTGACCTGGCGAACCGATTCTCACCGGCGCCCGCGGGCGCGGCGGGCCAGCCACACGGTCAGTCCCTGGGCATTGAGCTGAAGATCAATTTCCAAAAGCTGGCGGGCTGCTGACCTTGAGATTTCCGGGTTGTGTTGTTCAAGCCGGGCCAGCACTTCTGCTTCCAACGCCTGCCGAAGTCGCGTTTCCCGGCCCTCTTCTGGGTTGGATTCCTCCTTCAAGGCGATTTTTACATGCATCTCGAGGCTCTCGCGTAGTAGCTTTATCCAGCGGGTTGGTGTCTCGAGCGGCCCGAAATGGGTCAGGCAGGCCCGCCGGGGCGCAAGAGCCATCATGCGGTCGAGTGAGTCGGACCAGACATCGGGATCAAAGGCCACCGGTGTGGTGGTGGCCAGCAGGAAGGGCTGTTGTGCGTGATCCAGCTCGGCATAGCGCAGGCCGAAGGTATCGCCGGTGTAAAGGTTGCCGTTGCGTTCATCGAAGAAACAGCCGTGATGATTGGCATGACCGGGGGTGTCGAGAAAACCGAGCCTGGCATTGCCCAGCTCCAGTGTGTCTCCGTCGCGCAGTGCCCGGCAACGGGCCTCGGGAGCAGGGCGAAGCTTTCCAAACAGCGCTTCGAAAGCCGCCGTGCCATACACCGCCATGGCGCCTTGTTGCAATTTGGAAGGGTCCACCAGATGGGGCAGACCCTTGTGGTGGGTGGCCAGCGTGGCGTTGGGGCAGGCAGCCAACAGCTCGCCCGCGCCGCCGGCGTGGTCCAGATGGACATGGGTGGGCAGAATGTAGCGCACCTGTTCCGGTTGCAGCTTCAGTGATTCCAAGGCGCGCAACAGACCCGGCACGCTGGTGGCCGCGCCGCAGTCGATGAAGGCCAGCTCGTCGCCGTTGCGCACAAGATAGCATGCGGTGTGGCCGGGGCGGTTGAGCCAAGTGTCCAGGCACCAGGTGGTGTCGTCCAGTTGCTGGATCTGCGTCGTGTGGGAAGTCATGAAACAAGACTATCGCAAAACACGGGCGCAAAAAGAAGGTGGCTACCCCGAAGGCGCCACCCCGTGGGAAGGCCTGAACTTTTCAGACCTTCCTTTAAGATGGTTTTTGTTCAAGCGGCTCTGAGATTGTCTCCCCGCAGCTCGCGCAGCAGCGGATAGAGGTGTTCCACCTCATCCTGGATGCGATCCAGCACCATGCCGAACATCTCGTCAGTGGTTTTGGAGAATGCCTCGAAATCGGCCACCTTGAGGGAATGGTGCTTGGGATCGCACCACTGCTTGATGAAGGCGTTGAAGATCCGCTTGATCTCCTTGGAGCCGCCCATGAAGCGGTTGGCGGCATTGACCGCCTTCTGGTCGCCGCTGGTGAGCAGGGGCGCGTAAAGCTTGCGGTCGGTGATTTCCAGGTGTTTCTTCACCTCTTCCACATACTGGTAGAAGAGATCGCAGGTGATGCTCGAATCACATAGCAGGCGATCCGAAAGCAGCTTGTGGAGTACGTTGGTCAGTTCGGTGATGCGGTGGTTTTGCGCATTGAGTTCCTCGAAAGTCAGCATGATTTCATCCTCCAGCTCCCGTTTGACCAGATCCCGCGTTGGGAACGTGATCGTGATTGACGACCGCCTTGTTGTTATTGTCCGGTGGCACGATTGATGATAGTCAATGTGTGGCCAAGGGTTTTTGATGGGGATCAATATTTATTTTATGCTTATATGATGATGAACGCGGTTGTGAAACACCAGTTGACTGGTGTCGTTTTCATGCACAAAGCGGGTGATGCCGGCGTTGTCCACCTTGACCCTGTACCAGGCATGGGGTGGCGCGTGCAGAACATGGCCCAGGGCGGCGCGGATGACGCCGGCATGGGCCACCACCAGCAACCGATTTCCCGCCGCCCGTTGCGTCCATAGATCAAAAGCGTGAGCTACACGCCGTCCAAAGTCGAGCAGGTCTTCCGCGCCTGGGGGACGGTTGTTCACCGGGTCTGCATAAAATGAGGCGTAGCCTTTGGGGTCACGCCTGGCCACTTCGTCCGGGCTGTACCCCTCCCAGGCACCGAAGCCCACCTCGCGGAAATCCGGCTCCACTTCCATCGTCAATCCATGGCGTTCCGCCAGCGCCCCCGCGAATGCGAGACAGCGTTGCAGTGGGGAACTCACCACCAGATCCCAGGAACACTGGTCGCCCACCGCCAGCCACATCTGGCGCCAGCCCTTTTCGCTGAGTGGGTCGTCCACGCTGGCACCGCGATAGCGGCGTCCGCCCTCCGGCGTGCCATGGCGGATGAAATCTAGAGTGGTCATCCCAGCCATCGCACCAGGTAGTAGAGTCTGAGTCCCTCGGAAGAGGTGGAAGGACCATACACAATGGCCCCGTAGCGATGGTTGTCGGGGTCCGCTCCCTCAACCGCCTGGGATTCACTTTCCACCAGGGTGACACAACCTTCGGGAAAGCGCTCACGTGACTTGCGCCTTGTGTGGACGATGGCGTAGCGCTGGTCCAGGGACAGAGAGGCGGGATCGACAATGACTTTTGGCATGGCCTGGCTTCTTATTTGCTTTTGGTGGCGATATAAAGAACGGGGCCCGGAGAGTCTTGCGTCTCCACCTCCATTCCGGTCTGACGTTGGAAGAAGGCCGAAACGGCGATGCTCTCGGCCAGCCCGCCGGCGTGGCCCCGGTAGGCGAGCACGCTGGCAATGCCACCGGGGCGCAGCAGGCGGACGGCCTGCCTCAACGCGGCCAGGGTGGTGTCGGGACGGGTGATGCACCTCTTGTCGCTGCCTGGAAGATAACCCAGGTTGAAGACCACGGCGGTAAGCCGTCCGTGCAGCGGTTCGGGCAGCCGGCTTGCCATCCGTTCGTGGCCTTCCTCGAAGAAGCGCACACGGCTTGCCAGCCCGGCCTCCTCAAGCCGTTTGTGGCTGTTCTCCAACGCCGCCTGTTGCACGTCGAAAGCGAACACCAGGCCCTCTTCGCCCACCAGCTCGGCCAGCACAAGGGTATCGTGGCCATTGCCGGCGGTGGCGTCCACCACATGATCTCCGGGTTTCACCAGTTGCCGCAACCGCTGGTGAACCAGCGCTGTCAGTTTCATCGCTCTTGCCCCAGTTGTTGCCGCACGAAGGGGAGGGTGAGTCGTCTGTGGCTGGCCAGCGAAGCGTGATCCAGCCGTTCAAGCAACGCCAGCAGATGGCCGGGATCGCGATGACAGTGGCGTACCATCCATGCCGCCGCCTGGGGCTGCATCTTCAGGCCACGTTGTTCGGCCTGACGCAGCAGCAGGGCTTCCCGTCCGGCGTCATCCAATGGCTGAATGTTGTAGCTTTGACCCCAGGCCAGGCGTGACCGCAGATCCGGTAGTGCCAGGGGCAGGGCGGCGGGACCGACGCGGGCGGCAAAGAGCAGGTTGCAGTCCGCCGATCGGGCTGAGTTGAACAGGTGGAACAAGGCCTCTTCCCACGCCCTGTTGCCGGCGATGGCCTGAAGGTCGTCGCAGGCCAGCAGCTCATAGGTGGAAAGCCCTTCCAGTATTTCCGGCGAGAGGTGGACCAGCTCCGCCAGGGGCAAATAGGCCGTGGATCGTCCTTGTCGGGCCGCCAGCGCAACCGCGCCGGTGAGCAGATGGCTCTTGCCCACCCCGGCGGCGCCTGAGAGAAAGAGCTGCTGACCCCTGGCTTCCAGGGCTGTTTCCCGAACCAGTGCCAGCAACTGGCCGTTTGCTCCGGCGATGAAATCATCCAGGGTGGCCCGGCTGGGCAGGCTCACCGCCAACGGCAGTTGAAGTGTCATGCCAGCTTGCGCGCCATCTCCGCCAGCCGCCGGCCCAGGGCGCGGCAGAGCTGTTTTTCCTCTTCGGTCAGGGGCAGATTGCTCTCCGCGCCAGCCAGGTGAGAAGGGCCGTAAGGGGTGCCGCCGCTGCTCGTGGTGAGCAGGGCGGTTTCTGAATAGGGCAGGCCAACCAGCACCATGCCGTGATGGAGCAGGGGCAGCATCATGGAGAGCAGGGTGCTCTCCTGGCCCCCGTGCAAACTGCTGGTTGAGGTGAACACCCCCGCCGGCTTGCCGATGAGGGCACCGCTCATCCAGAGGGCCGAGGTGGTATCGAGAAAATGCTTCATGGGCGCCGCCATGTTGCCGAAGCGGGTGGGGCTGCCCAGGGCCAGCCCGGCGCAGTGGCGAAGGTCGTCCAGCTCCACATAGGGCGCGCCCGATCCGGGCACGCTGGGGGCCACTGCCTCGCAGGTGGGCGAGACCTCCGGCACGGCACGGATGCGCGCTTCCAGGCCGCCTTCTTCCACGCCACGGGCCACCAGGTGGGCCATTTCGGCGGTGCCACCATGGCGACTGTAATAAAGAACCAGGATGTAGCTCACAAAATCTCCAGCACGTTTTCCGGCGGGCGGCCGATGGCGGCCCTGCCTTTGTGGACCACGATGGGACGCTCGATGAGCCGCGGATGAGCCACCATGGCGTCGATGAGCTGTTCACGGCTCAGACCGGGGTCGTCAAGTCCCAGCGCCTTGTATTCCTTCTCCTTGCGGCGCATCAGATCGCGGGGTTCCATTCCCAGCATCTTCAGCAGCTCTTCCAGCTCTTCCCGGCTGGGCGGAGTTTCCAGGTATTTAACCACCTGGGGTTCGATGTTGTTATCCTTGAGCAGTTGCAAAGTTTGGCGCGATTTGCTGCAACGCGGGTTGTGGTAGATCGTTACCGTCATTCTGCACTCCTCCGTCGTCGGGCGGGGACAATACTATACGGGAACAAACCGGGTGACCAAAACAGCCGACAAATTTACTGCAATGGTAAGGGCTGGCCGTGGCTGGCGTTTCATCTGGCTCATCCTGTCGCGCTTTCTGGCCCACGGCGGCCTGGAGCGGGCCGGTACCCTGGCCTACACCACCTTGCTCTCCCTGGTGCCGTTGATGACGGTGGTGGTGGGCATCCTCACCGCCTTTCCGGTGGGCCGCAAGATGAACGATTTGGTGCAGAAGTTCATCTTCGAGAATTTCATCCCCGCGTCGGGGGAGGTGGTGCAGCGCTATCTGCTGGAGTTTTCCAACAAGGCTTCCCATCTCAGTGGCGTGGGACTGGCGGTATTGCTGCTGGTGGCGGTGATGTTGATGCACAGCATCGATCGCACCTTCAACGCCATCTGGGAGGTGCGCCGCAAGAGACCGCCGCTCAACCGCTTTCTGGTCTATTGGGCGGTGATTACCCTGGGGCCGCTGTTGGTGGGGGCCAGTCTGCTGGTCACCTCGTACCTCGTTTCCCTGCCCGCGGTGTCCGAGGTGACCGCGGAAGGGCTTGGCAAGCGTTTGTTGGGGTGGCTGCCGGTGGTGATGTCCGCGCTGGCCTTCAGCCTGCTCTACTGGCTGGTTCCCAACCGGCCGGTAAAGGGTTGGCACGCGCTTGCCGGTGGCGTGCTGGCGGCTGTTCTCTTCGAATGGACCAAGCGGGGTTTTGCCTGGTATCTCACCAACTTCCCGACTTACGAAGTGATCTACGGCGCCCTGGCGGCCATTCCCATCTTTCTCATCTGGCTCTATCTCTCCTGGTTGGTGCTGCTGCTGGGCGCGGAAGTGACCTACGGGCTGGAGGCCCATCGTCATCTTTTCAGCGGACGCAATGGGCGCAAGGGCATTTTGGAAGAGATGGTGCTGTTGTTGCTGCGGCTGGCCGATGCTCAGAAGCGGGGCGAATCGGTCACCACGCGGTCCCTCATCGACTGTTGCGGCGACGCGGAAGGACTGCTGGCCGAGCTGAAGGCCAACCATCTGGTGGACCGTAACGAGCGGGGACAGTGGTTGCTGACCCGTGCCGTGGGCGACATCACCCTGCATGATCTCTACCGAATCTCGGGGCGTCGCCTGCCCCTGCCTGATGAGCCCGGCTGGCCCCACAATCCCCGCCTGGCGGAGATAGTGGCGCGCGCCGACCAAAGCCTGAGCGGGATTCTGGATATTCCCCTGGAACAACTGGAGAGGAAGGGATGAAGTGTGTCCGTTGCATCGTGCGGGGGCGCGTCCAAGGGGTTTGGTTTCGGGAGACCACCCGGCAAAAGGCCGAATCGCTGGGTGTCACGGGTTCGGCGGTCAATTTGCCCGACGGCACGGTGGAGGTGGTTGCTTGCGGTGCTCCCCAGGCGGTGGAAGCCCTTCAGGCGTGGTTGTGGGAAGGGTCGCCCTTGTCGCGGGTGGAAGCGGTCGAGTGCGAAATCCTGCCGGAAGACCATCTTTCTCCCCGCCGTTTCACCACCGGCTGAATGAGATCTCGGTTTTTTGGGGCGACGGAACTTGTCAGTCCGACACGCCCTTCAGCTCTGGCGGGCGAAAACGGGGATCGGCGCGACCGGACTGGGGGTTGCCACGCAAGGGAAAAACATTGCCGCCGGTGTCCGGGCGGGCAAAAGGACGTGGTGACGCTGGCGCCGGCTTGACGCTCTCTTGCTTCTGGCCCGCCGCCACGGACTTTTTCTGGCCAAGAAACTGAGCGTGAGGTGGCGCCTGATCCGGTGTCGGCAGCGGTTGCTCCAGCGGCGGCGGCTGGGTCGCCGGTTGGGGAATGGGTGGGTTGTAAACCGGTGCTACCGG
>JALVUB010000301.1 GCA_027023915.1 Sedimenticola sp. | reverse complement strand
GGCGCCGCCAGGCGCACGATACGTACCGCGGCGTCATCAAGGATTTTGTGTCCCGAAGAGCGCAACACCCGGATTTCAGACACGCTGCCGTCGGCGCGAACCGCCACATGCAGCAGCAGATCACCGTAAAGCTTTTTACGCTTGGCGGCATCAGGATAGTTGAGATTGCCGATGCGCTCCACCTTGCGGCGCCAGGCTTCGAGATAAGCGGCGTAACGGTACTCCCTGGTGCTGGCGCTGATGGCCTTGCGCCTGGGTTTGTTGGAGGCGTAACGGCTGTTCCGCTCAAGCTCGGCGGTGAGGCGGGCGATCTCCTGGCGCGTGCTGGCCAGCAGTTGTGTCATGTCCGGGCGGGTGCGAGCCTTTACCTGGGTTTTGCGGGCGCGTTCCACTTTGCGGTGACTGGGTTTGTTGCGAGCCACCTGGCTGGGTGCCGGTTGTTGCCATGGGGCCTGATGTCCGCTGCGTATCTTTTCTTCTTGCGCCTGTCGGGCTCTGCGCAGCGCGGGTTGGTTCGGCACCGAACGGGGGCGGTCGTTGCCCTTTCTGGTGGCCCCACCCTGCTGGTTGCTGTTTGCCAGCAGGTCGGGGTCATGGGGCCTTTGCTCTTTCGGCTTGGGGTGGACCAGAATCACATCCAGGCTGTGCTGGGTTTTCGGCTTGGCCGGGTCCGGCAGGGTGAAGCCGATACCCAGCAGGATCACTCCGTGGATAAGCGTGGCGATCGCCAGGGTGACCGAGAGGCGGGCGTTGTCGTCTGCGTGCTGTTGCAGAGCGGTCATTGCTTTCTTCCCGGTGATGTCGGGGGTATCAGTGGTGGACTCAGTTTGACTTTCCATTTGCGGGCATCCAAAAGCTGAACCCGGGCGGCCATGGCGGGGTTCATGTGGATGACGCCCTGGTCGTCCACCAGCAGCACGAAATGGATGCCCATCTTTTTGGCGATGGAATGCCACTTGTCCGGGCCGGCAATGAAAAGCGCGGTGGCGGCGGCGTCGGCCACGGCGGCGTTGTTATGGATGACGGTGACCGAGCGGGTGCCACGCGCGGGATAGCCGGTTCTGGGGTCGATGATATGGTGGTAACGCTTGCCGTCCTTCATGCAGTAGCGTTCGTAGTCGCCTGAAGTGAAGATACTTTCGTCACCGCTGATGTTGACGAAGCCCAGCGTGCCGGAACCGGAGGGGCTGCGGATGGCTATCCGCCATGGATGCCCGGCGCGGGAACCGATGGCGCGCAGGTCGCCGCCGCTGTTGACGATGGCGTTTTCGATACCCATCTCCCGCAGATGCTCTATGGCCAGGTCGATCCCATAACCTTTGCCCACGCCGCCGAAATCGAGGCTTGCTTCCGGATTGTCAGATTTCAGATAGATGCCGTCCACCTGGATGTCCGCCATGCTGGGGTGGGCTTTCACCAGGGCTTCGACCTGCGCCTTGGTGGGCAGGTGGTCGCAATGGATCTGGTCTTGATGAAAGCCCCACAGGGCAACCAGCTTGCCGATGGCGGGGTCGAAAAGGTAGTCGCTTTGGGCGGCCAGTCGCTTGGAGAGTTTTACCAGCTCGAGTACCGAAGGGGGCGCCGGAAAGCGCGCCTGTTGTGCCAGAAGCCGGTTGGTGCGCCCCAGGGGACCGGGATGCCAGGCGTGCCAGGCTTTGTGCATGGCTTCAAAGTCCGCTTCCAGTGCTTCCACCGCCGCCTGTGCCCGGTCGCGGGGAACGCCCACGATGCTCACGTCGTTCAGGGTGCCGAAAGCAAGAAAACGGGTGTTGTAAACCGGCTCGGCCCGGTCGCAGCCGCCCAGCATCAACGACGCCAGGAACAGCAAAGTGAAAAGGGCGCGAATCATGCCCGCAGCTTCTGTTCGATAGAGTCCATCAGCTGTCCCGCGATATTGATCCCGTAGAGTCTGTCCAGTTCACGAATACAGGTGGGACTGGTGACATTGATTTCGGTAAGGTTGTCACCGATCACATCCAGGCCGGCGAAGAGTATACCTGCCTGCCGCAGCCTTGGGGCCACCTGTTTGGCGATCCATCGATCTCTTTCTGACAGTGGAACGCCCTTGCCGGTTCCTCCGGCGGCGAGGTTGCCCCGTGTCTCGCCGGGGCGGGGGATTCGTGCCAGCGCCCAAGGAACGGGTTCGCCGTCGATGACCAAAATCCTTTTGTCGCCCTCGCTGATTTCCGGCAGAAAACGCTGGGCCATCACATAGCGCGATTGGTGGGCGGTCATGGTTTCAAGGATCACCTGGGTATTGGGGTCGCCCTTTTGCAACCGAAAGATGGAAGCGCCGCCCATGCCGCCCAGGGGCTTGAGGATGATGTCCCGATGCTGTTCCAGAAAGTCGAGAAGGTCGGCGTGGCGGCGGCCCACCAAAGTGGGCGGCGTGCACTCGGGGAACCAGGCGGTAAAGAGCTTTTCATTGGCGTCTCTCAAGGCGCGGGGATGGTTCACCACCAGGGTGCCCCGTGCGGCGGCTTGTTCCAATAAGTAGGTGGCATAGACATATTCCATGTCGAACGGAGGGTCCTTGCGCATCAGGATGACGTCCAGATCGGTCAGCGGACGCTCCGTTTCTTCGCCCAGGGTGAACCAGTTGTTGGGATCATCCCGCGCTTCCACTGGCCTCATGTGTCCCACCGGAAGGCCGTCAGCCAGTTTCAGGCCATCCATCTCCATGTACTGCA
This sequence comes from Sedimenticola sp., assembly GCA_027023915.1. GTDB lineage: Bacteria > Pseudomonadota > Gammaproteobacteria > Chromatiales > Chromatiaceae > Thiolapillus. The sequence goes on along the minus strand of JALVUB010000301.1, from coordinate 854 downwards.
GTTGCCACCCGCGTGCCTGGGCTTCAAGCAGCATGGCCAGACTGCTGTCCTTTTTGGGATGGATGGTCTGGATTGGGTCCATGACGATGCCGAGTTTGATGCTCATGGGTTTTCCGGTCTCATGTAGGAGAGGTTCCGTAGAGTCTTTGGCGCCATTTGCTGTGATGGATTTCTCACTGATAAAACAAGGCAGCGGCAGAATAGGCGTTTCCGCTCCTGTTTTCTTGCGCAACCAGGGGGTGCTTGCTATGTTACATCTAAAAATAGTTTCAAAAAATTCAAGGGGTTTTTGTCTGGATGCGGCTTTTGGAAGCAGGTGGAGGGAAAAGGGGGGGAATCGCTGACAGATATAAAAAAACTAGACCGGGTTGGCAATAACGGCCATTTTTGGGGAAAAGCCCGATTGTCAGGGGGCGGTTTTAAGCTTTCCTTAAGTTAGAGCGGGTCAAGTAAGCTGTGGCGTATGCCGTCAAAAGGGGGGATGCCCAAGGGTAGGTGGGTGTCCTGGATTTTTCGCCGTTTGCCGAGGACATGAGGAGGAGGGGAGCATGAAAAACATATTCCCGTTTTTGCTAGGGTTCATGATGGCCGGCTCGGTTTTGGCGGGTGAGCAGGAAGAGTTCGTCAAACTGTTGGAAAAGGAGGCGGCGCAGCTGGATGTGGACCAGCAGCCCGTTCAGCCTGAAAGGGCGACCGAACAAAGTGCTGGGGAGGATGGCGCTTCGGGGCGTGACGGTACTACCCGGGAGGCGTTCGAGAAGGCGCTGGAAAAGCACAAGGGTACTTTTGCGATCTATCGAACACTGGTGGAAAGAGACAAGGCCGAAGTGTTCAAGGCCTATCAGTCCGGTGCC
>JALVUB010000300.1 GCA_027023915.1 Sedimenticola sp. | reverse complement strand
CAGCCAGGCCCGGCCCGGCGAAAATAGCATCAGTTGACGGAAACCGGCCAATTATCTGTCAATTCGTTTGGAAAAAAAATCCGGGCGCCTCACGGCGCCCGGATTCCGTCCGTCAGACTGTCAAGCAGCTATTACTTGAACAGCTTGGACTTGTCGACCAGATCCTTGTGAGCCCGCTTGAAGCAGGTCCAGGTCTTGGTCTCCTTGTCATAGACGGAGTTGACGAAGCACTTCCAGTTCTCCTCGTCGATGAAGTTCTTGTCCATCCGGTAGTAGAAACCCGGATAACGAGACTCCTCGCGGAACTGAATGTGCTTCATGTGCGCTTCAGCGGTGATAATGCGGTGGTAGTTCTCCCATGCGCGCAGGAGCTCGTGGAGATCCTTGGCGCGCATCTTCAGGGAGTCTTCCTTCAGCATCTCCAGCTTCTGCTCGGCGAGCTCGAGCATGTGCGCGTTGGTGGTGTAGTAGGTGGCAACCCCGGCCACATACTCGTCCATGATCTTCTGCAGACGGAACTGCAACATGCGCGGAGTGATGTAGTTGGGGTTGACGTCGATGGCGGTGGTGTAGTCCTTGTGCTCAAGGTAGTTGCGCACCGGACGGTAGATCTCTTCCACCAGCTCGTCAACGGAGGTGTCCAGCTCGGGCACCCAGTCTTTGTTGTCCATGACGAACTTCACCATCGCCTTGGCGGCCATGCGGCCCTCGGCGTGGGAGCCGGAGGAGAACTTGTGGCCGGATGCACCCACGCCGTCACCCGCGGTGAACAGGCCGGTGACGGTGGTCATGCCACGATAACCCCAGTTCCACCCCTCGGGCAGATGGCTGGGGATCTTGTCCTTCTCGGGATGCTCCTCGGTGGTGGGAGCGCCAACATCATCGGGGCCGGAGACCCAGATGCCGCAGCAGCCGGAGTGGGAGCCGAGCAGGTAGGGCTCAGTGGGCATCAGCTCGGAGTTCTTCTTCTCCGGCTCGATGTTTTCGCCGGCCCAGATGCCGCACTGGCCGATGCACATGTCGAGGAAGTCCTCCCAAGCCTCGGCCTCGAGGTGTTTCACCTCACGCGGGGAGAGCTTTTCACGCATCTCGGCCAGAGCAGTCACGGTGTCCATCCAGATGGGACCGCGACCTTCCTTCATCTCCTTGAGCATCAGGTGGTTACGCAGGCAGGAGGCGGGCACGGCAGCCTGGCCATAGGGCGGGTAGTCGTCCAGCATCTCCTTGTTGCGAACCATGTAGAGCTCGCCGTCGCCGTTGGTGGCCTTGGACTTGAAGAGCAGGAACCAGGCACCCACAGGACCATAACCGTCCTTGAAGCGGGTGGGCACGAAGCGGTTCTCCATCATGGTCATCTCGGCACCAGCCTCGGCAGCCATGGCGTAGGTGGAGCCGGCGTTCCAGACGGGGTACCAGGCGCGGCCCTGGCCTTCACCCACCGAGCGGGGACGGAAGATATTCACGCAGCCGCCGGCGGCCAGCATGCACGCCTTGAACTTGTAGACGTACAGCTTGTGCTCACGCACCGAGAAGCCGACGGCGCCGGCCACGCGGTTCTTGTCCTTGGCGTCGTTCACCAGCTTGACGATGAAGACCCGCTCCTGGATGTTGTCCACGCCCAGGGCCTTCTTGGCGGCCTCGGCGACGATCCACTTGTAGGATTCGCCGTTGATCATGATCTGCCACTTACCGGAACGCACCGGCTTGCCGCCGTCCTTCAACGGGGTCAGGCCCTCGGCGCCGTTGTGACGCTCGCCGTTCTCGTCGGTTTTCCAGATGGGCAGGCCCCACTCCTCGAAGAGGTGCACCGACTCGTCCACGTGGCGGCCCAGGTCGTAGGCCAGGTCGTCACGGGTGATGCCCATCAGGTCGTTGGAAACCATGCGTGCGTAGTCGGCCGGATCCTGCTCGGTACCGATGTAGGTGTTGATGGCGGAGAGACCCTGCGCCACGGCGCCGGAACGGTCCACGGCGGCCTTGTCCACCAGCTTCACCTTGATGTCCACGCCTTCTTTTTTGGCGGCATCGATCCAGGGGCCGATCTCGTAAGCGGCACCACAGGCAGCCATGCCACCGCCGATGATGAGGATGTCAACCTCTTCCTCGACGATTTCGGGATTTCCGAATTCAGCCATTTCTGTTACCTCTAGAAGTTTTTAACCAAAAGATTACTTGCAGATCAGCTCGCTGGGGTCGCCGGCGCGGAAACCGTTGACCTGCACGAAGAAGCCGGGCTTGTCGATGTTGTTGATATCGGCCTCGGGCTTGCCGCCGTAGGGGTCGATGGAACCCTCGGGGGTGGTGCGGATGGGGAACTTGAAGCGCTTCATGGTGCCGTTGCGGAACTTGATGGTCCACATGATGGAGTCGGTACCACGCAGGGGCTGCACGGAGGCGCCCAGGGGCACGATGTCTGCATAGGGACGTGCCTCAATAGCGTTCTGCGGGCAGATCTTGACGCAGGAGTAGCACTCCCAGCACTGATCCGGCTCCTGGTTGAAGGACTTCATGGCGTGGCCGGTGAGAGAGCCGTCCATGTCCAGCTTCATCAGGTCGTGGGGGCAGATGTACATGCAAGCGGTCTTGTCCTGACCCTTGCAGCCATCGCACTTATCGGTACGTACGAATGTAGGCATCGATTTCTCCTAAGGTTGACACTGCAGTGGATGTTGGCCGCCGAAGCGGCGCTTTAAATTCGGAAGGTCCTGAAGGCCCTTCCAGAATCTCGTCGTTTGCCTCCGGATCCGGGCGCCGGCGGAAAGCCCGCGCGCAGAAAAAGCCCCAAGGCAAAAGGGGTGAGTAAAAATAGTTTTTTGCCGTCAAAAACGCCAAACAATTTTACCGGTAGCATCCATAAAGAGGCTTTATTCCCGTCCCAACCAATGGCACCTCCCTTGGAAATCGGCGGGTCTGGTGCCAGAATCGCCCCCATGAACGCCAATGTACCCGACGCGCTGCTGCTCATCGCCCCTGGCTGCCCCCACTGCCAGGCGGCGCTCAACAACCTCTCCGAAATGGTGAAAAAAGGAGAGATCGGTCGCCTGGAGGTGGTCAACATCGCGGTTCACCCCGAAGCGGCCCAACAGGCGGGGGTACGCAGCGTGCCCTGGACCCGCCTGGGCCCGTTTGAACTGGCCGGCGAGTACACCCTGGGCGAGCTGCGCGATTGGGCCAAAAAGTCCGCCGGGGGCGCGGGCGCCGATTATATCCGGGAGCTGCTGGAACAGCAGCAGCTCGACGAGGCGGTAACCTATCTTGAAAAGCATCCCGAGACAGCTTCCGCCCTGCTGGATCTGATGCGGGAAGAGGAGCAGTCCCTGGGCGTCAAATTCGGCGTCGGCGCCATTTTCGATGCCCTGGCCGGCAGCGACACCCTGCGCTCTTTGGTTCCCGAGCTGGAAAAACTGGCCCGGTCGCCCCGCGCCGATCTGCGCGCGGATGCCGCCCACTACCTGGGGCTGGCGGGCGATCCTGGGGCGATACCGATACTGGAAACGCTGACGGAGGATGAAAACCCGGATGTACGGGAGATCGCCGCTGAATCCCTGGAGGCATTGCGCTCATGAACGCCCGCGCCGCGCTGGTGGCGGGTGCCCTGGCCGGGCTGCTGACCGTGTTGCTGGGTGCCGTGGGCGCTCACGCCTTGCACCAGGCGACCGCCATGCAAGCCGTCTGGTGGGAAAAGGCAGTTCGCTACCAGGGGTTGCACGCCCTGGCCCTGCTGGCCACGGGCCTGATCCAGCAGCGCCATGGCAGCATCCCGCTACGCTGGGCCGCTGTCTTTTTCGTTATCGGCATCGTGCTCTTTTGCGGCAGCCTCTATCTGCTGGCGCTCAGTGGCAATCATCTGTTTGGCCGGATCACCCCATTCGGTGGCACCGCCTTTCTGCTGGGCTGGATTCTCCTGACCATGGGTGCCTGGAGGATGGATGACCAATGAAGGGCAGGCTCCTCATCGTCGAGGACGACGCCGCGCTCAACCAGATGCTGGCTCTCCATTTCGAGGAGCAGGGGTTCGAGCCCCATGGCGCCACCAGCTGCGCCGAAGCCCTGACCAAGACGGAAACCCTGCAACCCAAGCTGGTGCTCCTGGATCAGCAACTGCCCGACGGCCTGGGCAGCGAGTTGATTCCGCGGATGTTGGAGCTGTCACCTGACAGCTGCATCATCATGATGACCGGCGTGCACGACCTGGAACTGGCCATCCAGGCCATCCAGGCGGGTGCCTGCGACTTCATACACAAGCCGGTGAAAACCGACCTGTTGCAGCAGGCGGTTGACAAGGCCCTTGCCAGCCGCGCTTCCCACGCCCCGCCACCGGATGACCGCCCCACCCAGGCTCGGGAACTGATCGGGCGCAGCGACGCCATGCTCGAGGTCAGCAAGCAGATCGCGCTGTCGGCGCAGAGCAACGCCACCGTCCTCATCACCGGTGAATCGGGCACCGGCAAGGAGGTGGTGGCCAGGCTGGTGCATCAGTACAGCGGACGCAGTGGCCCCTTCGTCGCCCTGAACTGCGCCGCCATTGTGGACACACTTCTTGAAAGCGAGCTTTTCGGACACGAGAAAGGCGCCTTCACCGGGGCGGTGGGTCGCAAGCCGGGCCGCTTTCAACAAGCGCAAGACGGCACGCTGTTTCTCGACGAGATCGGTGAGCTGGCCCTGCCCCTGCAAGCCAAGCTGCTGCGGGCCCTGCAAGAGCAGGTGGTGGAGCCGGTGGGCGGCACCCATCCCGTCACGGTGAACTGCCGCATCATCGCCGCCACCCATCGGGATCTGTTTGAAATGGCCCGTGAAGGCCGGTTTCGCGAAGACCTGGCCTATCGGCTGGAAGTCATCACCATCCATCTGCCGCCGTTGAGGGAACGCCCTGAAGACATCCCCTTGCTGGCGCGGGCGTTGCTGGACAGGGCCGCGCGGCAGATGGAACGGCCCGCGCCGCCTCTCACCCCCGAGGCCGAGCGCAAGCTGCTTGCCCACCACTGGCCCGGAAATGTCCGCGAGCTGGAAAACGTTCTAACCCAGGCGCTGGTGCAAGCAAGGGACGGCGCCATCACCGCCGACATGGTTCAGTTCAGAGGTGAAGCGGAAACAAGAACCACACCAGAGGAAGACACCCTCCTCTCCCTGGCCGAGTTGGAGGCCCGCCATATCCAGAAAGTGCTGAACCATACCGGCGGCCATAAGGCCAACAGTTGCCGCATCCTTGGCATCTCAAGGCCGGCGCTGGATCGCAAGATCAAAAAGTACGGCCTGAAACTGCCCGGGAGCAGCCGGGAAAAGTAACGATACGTTACTTACGAAGCGTTACAAATCATTTCGCCGGATCGCCAAAAGGCTTACCCAATCCAAAAAATTTAACTAAATATCAGTTGCTTACAATTTGGCACGCAATCTGCGTATCCACTGACAAACAACAAGTCAGGAGAGATCGCAGATGCTTGCAACCATCCAGAAAAAAACCGCCAACAACAACCGCCAAAGCCGTTTCATGGAGACGATCGGCCGTTACCGGGAGGATCTTTATCGCTACGCCCTCTGGCTGGTGAAGGACCCCACCACCGCCGACGACCTGGTGCAGGAGACCCTGTTGCGCGCCTGGAAGTCGATGGAGAAGCTTCACAAGCCTGAAGCAGCGCGCGGCTGGCTCATTACCATTCTGCGGCGCGAAAACGCCCGCCGCTTCGAACGCTTACAGCCCCGCTACAGCGCCATGCCCACGGAAGCCCTGGGCGATCCCCACACCGACTACGATACCTCCACCGAAGCCTTCGTCCTCCGCAACGCTCTCAATCAACTGGATGAAGCCTACCGCGAGCCCTTGCTGATGCAGGTGCTCCACGGCTACTCACAGAAGGAGATCGCCCTCAAGCTCGGCATCTCCGTGGCCGGCGCCGGCACCCGCCTGTTCCGCGCCCGCCGCAAGCTGCGGGAACTGGTGGAAGGCGAACCGCTGGCCGCCTGAACCACTTTTTTCAGGGCACGGAGACCAAAGAGCAAAAGGGACGAAACCATGCTCGCATGAAACAACATTCCCGTAGGAGGCGCGTCCCCGCGCCGAACGACCAGAGCGCGCCACGTCGTCTCAGGTTCGCGGCGGGGACGCCGCTCCTCCGTCCTCCGTGTCACCATTGAAAAAGGGCGCCGAAGCGCCCTTTCCCGCAAGCTGCCAGCAGGATCAGTTGATTTTCTGATCCAGCTCGCCGTTGGCGTAACGCTGGAACATCACCTCCAACGAGATGGGCTTGATCTTGGAGGCGTGACCGGCGCTGCCGAAAGCCTCGTAGCGGGCCTTGCAGATCTCCTTCATGCCTTCGGTGGCGGCCTTGAGGAATTTGCGCGGGTCGAAGTTGCTGGGGTTGTCGTGCAGATGCCGACGGATGGCGCCGGTGGAGGCCATGCGCAGGTCGGTGTCGATGTTCACCTTGCGGACGCCATGCTTGATGCCCTCCACGATCTCTTCCACGGGCACGCCGTAGGTCTCGCCCATGTCGCCGCCGTACTCGTTGATGATCTTGAGCCACTCCTGGGGCACCGAAGAGGAGCCGTGCATCACCAGGTGGGTGTTGGGGATGCGCTCGTGGATCTCCTTGATGCGGTCGATGCGCAGCACCTCGCCCGTGGGCGGCTTGGTGAATTTGTAGGCGCCGTGGGAGGTGCCGATGGCGATGGCCAGGGCGTCCACGCCGGTCTGCTTGACAAAGTCGGCGGCCTGGTCGGGATCGGTGAGGAGCTGATCCATGTCCAGCTTGCCCTCGGCGCCATGACCGTCCTCCTCGCCCATTTCGCCGGTCTCCAGGGAACCCAGGCAGCCCAGCTCACCTTCCACGGAAACACCGCCGGCGTGGGCCATCTCCACCACCTTGCGGGTCACTTCCACGTTGTATTCATAGGTGGACGGGGTCTTCATGTCGGACATCAGCGAGCCATCCATCATCACCGAGGTGAAGCCGGACTGGATGGAACGCAGGCAGACCGCCGGCTCGGAGCCGTGATCCTGGTGCATCACCACGGGAATATGGGGATACATCTCCACCGCCGCCTGCACCAGGTGGCGCAGGAAAGGCTCGCCGGCATAGGCGCGGGCGCCGGCTGAACCTTGCAGGATCACCGGGCTGTCGCACTCGTCGGCGGCCTGCATGATGGCGTGGATCTGCTCCATGTTGTTGACATTGAAAGCGGGCATGCCGAAGTCGTGTTCGGCGGCATAATCGAGCAGTTGACGCATGGAAATCAGTGCCATGATTCTCTCCTTGGTTGGTTTCTGTTGGAAATCAAGTCTCTTCGGGAACGTAAACCTCACCCACGCGGACGATCTTCATCACGTTGGTACCACCCTGAACCCCGGAAAGATCACCCTTGGTGATGATGACCAGATCACCGTCACGCACGGCGCCACGCCGCCGCAGCTCTTCGATCACCTCGAAATTGGCTTTTTGCGAGTTGACGCCGGTGACATCAAAGCTCACCGGATAGACGCCGCGGTAGAGGGTCACCTTTCGCCGCGTGGCCACATGGGGCGTGAGCGCATAGATGGGAATGCCAGAGGAAATCCGTGACATCCACTTGGTGGTGGAGCCCGACTCGGTGAGCGCGGCGATGGCCTTCACCCCCAGGTGGTTGGCGGTGTACATGGAGGCCATGGCGATGGCTTCGTCGATGCGGCCGAAGACGCTGTGCAGACGGTGGTCGGAAACCCGGGTCACCGCCTGTTTTTCCGCCTCGGCACAGACCCGCACCATCGCCTCCACTGCTTTTCCAGGATATTTGCCGGCGGCGGTCTCCGCCGAGAGCATCACCGCGTCGGTGCCGTCGAGCACCGCGTTGGCCACGTCGAAGACCTCGGCGCGGGTGGGGATGGGGCTGTCGATCATCGACTGCATCATCTGGGTGGCGGTAATCACCACGCAGTTCATGGAGCGCGCTTTTTTAATCAGCTCTTTCTGCACCGCCGGAAGCTCGGCGTCGCCGATCTCCACCCCAAGATCACCGCGAGCGATCATGATGGCGTCGGAGGCGTCGATGATCTCGTCGATGCACTCCAGCGCCTCGGCGCGTTCGATCTTGGAGACAATACCCCCCTGCCCACCAGCCTCGCGCAATAATTTGCGGGCGGTGTTGACGTCATCGGCGCAGCGCACGAAAGAGACCGCCAGATAATCGGCCTCGATGGAAGCAGCGAACTGAATGTCTTCCTTGTCCTTGTCGGTAAGCGCCGGCGCGGAAAGCCCACCCCCCTGTTTGTTAAGGCCCTTCTTGTCGGACAGGATGCCGCCGACGGTAACCTTGCAGCGCACCTCCTGGTCGATGACGTCCTCCACCCAGAGGACGATCTGACCGTCGTCGAGCAACAGGGTGTCGCCCCGAGACACCTCCTCGGGCAACGACTTGTAAGTGACGCTCACCCGCTCCTGGCTGCCGGCGTCCTCGGGCAGCGCCGCGTCGAGGGTAAAGTGATCTCCCTCGCGCAGCACCACCGGGCCGTCCGCGAAGCCGCCAATGCGGATCTTTGGACCCTGGAGGTCCACCAGCACGCCCACCTGCCGCCCCGAGGCGCGGCAGCGGTTGCGGATGCGCTCGGCCCGCTCTGCGTGCTCCTCGTGACTGGCATGGGAGAGGTTGAGCCGGACCACATCCACGCCGGCGGCGATCACCTCGTCCAGCATTTTGGGATCGTCGGTGGCGGGACCGAGGGTGGCTACGATCTTGGTGCGTCTTGGCATCTGCGGCTCTCAGGCAATATCAGGACTGTGCCCGTTCCTCCAGGATGGCGACCGCCGGCAGCTTCTTGCCCTCCAGGAACTCGAGGAAGGCGCCGCCACCGGTGGAGATATAGGATATCCGATCCGCCAGGCCGTATTTGTCCACCGCGGCCAGGGTATCCCCGCCGCCGGCAATGGAGAAGGCGCTGGACTCGGCGATGGCCTCGCCCAGGGCCTTGGTGCCCTCGCCGAACTGGTCGAACTCGAACACCCCCACGGGGCCGTTCCAGACGATGGTGCCGGCGGCCTTCATCATCTCGGCGAAGCGGGCGGCGGTCTCGGGGCCGATGTCGAAAATCATGTCGTCATCGGCCACCTCGTCCACCTTCTTGACCGTGGCCTCGGCGTTCTCGGAAAACTCCTTGCCCACCACCACGTCGCTGGGCACGGGGATCTCGCCCCCCTTGGCCTTGGCGGTCTCCATCAGCCGCTTGGCCTCGTCCACCAGATCGGGCTCGTAGAGCGACTTGCCGACACTGTAGCCCGCGGCGGCGATGAAGGTGTTGGCGATGCCGCCGCCGGGGATAAGTTGGTCCACCACCTTGGAGAGGCTCTCGAGCACGGTGAGCTTGGTGGAGACCTTGGAGCCGCCGACGATGGCCACCATGGGCCGCGCCGGATCGTTGAGCGCCTTGCCCAGGGCATCCAGCTCACCGGCCAGCAGCGGGCCGGCGCAAGCCACCGGGGCGTACTTGGCCACGCCGTAGGTGGAGGCCTGGGCGCGGTGGGCGGTGCCGAAAGCGTCCATCACGAAAATGTCGCACAGGGCGGCATACTGTTTGGACAGCTCCTCGTCGCATTTCTTCTCGCCCTTGTTGAAGCGCACGTTCTCGAGCAGCACCACCTGTCCCTCGTCCAGCTCGGGCGCCTGGTCGAGATAGTCCTTGACCAGCTTCACTTCCTGGTTCAGCAGCCCGGAGAGATAGTCGGCCACGGGCGCCAGGGAGAACTGCTCGTCGTATTCCCCCTCGGTGGGACGGCCCAGGTGGGACATGAGCATCACTTTTGCGCCCGCTTCCACACACTTTTCGATGGTGGGCAGGGAAGCGCGGATGCGCTTGTCGGACGCCACCTTGCCGTCCTTGATGGGCACGTTGAGATCCTGGCGGATCAGCACACGCTTGCCGGCCAGGTCGAGATCGGTCATCTTGATTACGGACATGATGCTGCCTCCTGCTGGATAGTCTTTGGAAACCGGTTCGCCTTGCCGGTGGTTGGTAAACCGGGCGCCGTCGCGGGCGAGTGCCGGGAGTGCCGTGGCGGGGTTTCGGCAGCAGGTATGCTGCCACAAAGCCTACAGGGATGTATTCACGGCGCCCCCGCCACGGCACCCCTGGCACCCGCTCTGAAAGCGTTATTGGCCGGACAAGGCTTTACAAAACGATTTGCAAAGGCCCGCAAGCCTTTGCAAATGGCTCTGTAACAGAACCATCGACAAGGGGCGGCTTGCCCGGTTCGGGCAAGCCGCCGTCCCTGCCACCTACATCAGTTCCTGGCCACGTGCTGCACGAAGCGCATCATGTTGCTGGTATAGCCGTACTCGTTGTCATACCAGGAAACCACCTTGATGAAGGTGTCATCCAGCTGGATACCGGCACCGGCGTCGAAGATGGAGGAGAAGCCGACACCCCGGAAGTCGGTGGAAACCACCTTCTCATCGGTATAGGCCAGGGTCTCGCCCAGGGGCTTGCTCTCGGAAGCTGCCTTCATGGCGGCGCAAATGTCGTCGTAGCTGGCCGGCTTCTCCAGCTCGGCGGTCAGGTCCACCACGGAGACGTCGGAGGTGGGCACGCGGAAGGCCATGCCGGTCAGTTTGCCGTTGAGCTCGGGCAGCACCTTGCCCACCGCCTTGGCGGCGCCGGTGGAGGAAGGAATGATGTTCTCCAGAATGCCACGACCGCCGCGCCAGTCCTTCATGGAGGGGCCGTCCACCGTCTTCTGGGTGGCTGTGGCGGCGTGCACGGTGCTCATCAGGCCACGCTTGATTCCCCAGTTGTCGTTCAGCACCTTGGCGATGGGCGCCAGGCAGTTGGTGGTGCAGGAAGCGGCGGAGACGATCTTCTGGCCGTCGTAGGCGTCCTGGTTCACACCATAGACAAACATGGGGGTGTCGTCCTTGGAAGGCGCGGACATCACCACCTTGCCGGCGCCGGCCTGGAGGTGCTTCTCGGCGCCCTCCTTGGTGAGGAAGAAGCCGGTGCAGTCCACCACCACGTCGGCACCTACTTCGTCCCACTTCAGGTTGGCGGGATCACGCTCGGCGGTAAGACGGATTGTCTTGCCATCGATGACGAAATTGCCATCCTCCACGGCAACCTCTTTGGAGAACCGGCCGTGAACGGAATCATATTTCAGCATGTAGGCCAGATAATCGGCGTCCAGCAGGTCGTTGATGCCGACGATCTCAATCTCGGGGAAGTCGTTGGTCACCGCGCGCATGACCATGCGACCGATGCGGCCGAATCCATTGATGCCAACCTTGATAGTCATAGCTTTTACTCCGGAATTTTCAGATGGAATGGAACGTTAAAAAACTGGCCCCTTCCTTGCGGAAGAGGCCGGGAAGAATCAACCGATCACCCCTTTGACGGCGCCCACCACGTTGTCCACGGTGAAGCCGAAATGGGCAAAAAGCACATTGGCCGGCGCCGACTCGCCAAAGCGGTCGATGCCGATGATGCGCCCTTGAGAGCCGACATACTTGTGCCAGAAGTCGGAGACACCGGCCTCCACCGCCACCCGGGCGGTGACATCCGAGGGCAGCACCGACTCGCGGTACTCGTGGTCCTGGGCGTCGAACACCTCGGTGCAGGGCATGGAGACCACGCGCACCTTCTTGCCTTCCTTTTCCAGCTCGGCGGCGGCCTCCATGGCCAGGGCCACCTCGGAGCCGGTGGCGATGATGATCGCCTCGGGCTTGCCGTCACAATCCTTCAGCACATAGCCGCCACGGGCAATGAGCGAAAGCTGATCGTCGGAACGCACCTGATGGGGCAACCCCTGACGGGAAAAGATAAGGCTGGTGGGGCCGTCCTTGCGCTCAATGGCGGCGCGCCAGGCCACGGCCGTCTCCACCGCGTCACAGGGCCGCCAGGTGTGCATGTTGGGCAGCAGGCGCAGGGTGGAGATCTGTTCGATGGGCTGGTGGGTGGGGCCGTCCTCGCCCAGGCCGATGGAGTCGTGGGTGTAGACGAAGATGCTCCGCACCCCCATCAGCGCCGCCATGCGCAGGGCGTTGCGGGCGTACTCCGAGAACATGAGGAAGGTGCCGCCGAAGGGGATGAAACCGCCGTGCAGCGCCACCCCGTTCATAATGGCGGACATGCCGAACTCGCGCACCCCGTAGGAGATGTAGTTGCCGTCGGCCACGGTATCGGTGATGGTCTTGGACTCGGGCCAGGCGGTAAGGTTGGAAGGGGTCAGGTCGGCCGAGCCGCCCAGGAACTCGGGCAGCGCCTTGGCATAGGCGGTGATGGCCATTTGCGAGGCCTTGCGGGTGGCGGGGCTCTCGGCCGCCTCGTCGGCCGCCTTGATGTAGTCGTCGGCCACCTGTTCCCAGTTTTCCGGCAGATCGCCCTTCATGCGGCGTTCGAACTCCGCCGCCAGCTCGGGGTATTCCGCCTTGTAGGCCTCGAACTTTTTGTTCCACGCCTCCTCGGCCTCGCGGCCCTTCTCGCGGGCGTCCCAGGCCTGATAGATCTCGTCGGGAATCTCGAAGGGCGGATAGGGCCAGCCCAGGTTCTCGCGGGTGGCCTTGATCTCGTCCTCGCCCAGGGGCGCGCCGTGGCAGTCGTGGCTGCCGCAGAGGTTGGGCGCGCCATAGCCGATGATGGTCTTGCAGCAGATGAGGGTGGGCTTGTTGTTTACTGACTTGGCTTCGTGGATGGCCTTGTCGATGGCCTCGGGGTCGTGGCCGTCCACGTCGCGGATCACGTGCCAGCCGTAGGCCTCGAAACGCTTGGGGGTGTCGTCGCGGAACCAGCCCTCGGTGTGGCCGTCGATGGTGATGCCGTTGTCGTCCCAGAAGGCGATCAGCTTGCCCAGCCCCCAGACGCCGGCCAGGGAACAGGCTTCGTGGGAGATCCCCTCCATCATACAGCCGTCACCCAGGAATACATAGGTGTAGTGATCCACGATGTCGTGACCGGGGCGGTTGAACTGGGCCGCCAGGGTGCGCTCGGCCAGGGCCATGCCCACGGCGTTGGTGATCCCCTGCCCCAGGGGGCCGGTGGTGGTCTCCACCCCCGGGGTGTAACCGTACTCGGGGTGGCCGGGGGTCTTGGAGTGGAGCTGACGGAAGGCCTTGAGGTCGTCGATGCTCAGATCGTAGCCAGTGAGGTGCAGCAGGGAATAGATGAGCATGGAGCCATGCCCGTTGGAGAGCACGAAGCGGTCACGGTCATACCACTTGGGATTGGCCGGATTGTGCTTCAGGTGGCCTCTCCAGAGCACCTCGGCGATGTCCGCCATCCCCATGGGTGCGCCGGGGTGGCCGGAATTCGCTTTCTGGACGGCATCCATGCTGAGCGCACGGATGGCATTGGCTAGATCTTTACGCGAGGACATAAACCCCCTCCTAAACTGAATTACAAACTTGGACGAAAAACCTTCTTGCTCCGCCGCTCAATCGCTGTGCAGCGGAAACCGAGCGAAACCCATGGCGATGGATGGAGCCGGCACTGGGTTGCGGTGATCTCAACCCACAACACGAAGCCAGTTCTCCATTTTCGCAAAAGCATAACAAGGGTGGCAATTCGGGAAATACCCTAAGATTTTGAATATGCCCATAAGCCGATGCAGGCAAGCACTCGCACCCTTATAGCACCCCGCTCCAAAACCTTATTTGATACAGGGGCTTGTATTATTCAAGCCTCCTCTTTCCACTTGATGGAACAACCCATGCTGGGCACCTGCTCTTCCGGTCCTTTGCCAGTCTGGGCCACCTGCACCATTGCCTCGAACAGTTCTCGCCGAGCATCAGGCGGCGCCGCTTCCTTTCTGCTGGCATCCAGCCGCCCCCGATACTGAAGTTCGAGATCGGCGTTATAGCCGAAGAAATCTGGCGTGCAGACCGCGCCGTAGGCCTTGGCAACCTCCTGGGTCTCATCGAACAGGTAGGGAAAGGGAAAGTCGTACTCCGCGGCCACCTTTTTCATGTTTTCGAAGGAATCCTCTTCATAAAGAGAAGGGTCGTTGGACATGATGGCCACCGACTTGACGCCATGCTCGAGCAACTCGCGGGTGTCACGAACCAAGCGGTCGCGGATTGCCTTCACATAAGGGCAGTGGTTACAGATGAACATCACCAGGGTGCCCTTTTCGCCCCGGCAGTCATCCAGGGTCCAGACCTTTCCATCCACGCCGGGCAGGGCGAAATCCACCGCCGGCCTGCCGAATTCGCACACTGGGGTTTGCAGCGATACCATGGCTCGACTCCTCGCTCTCGACTTTGCTGAACGCCGGAATATAGCAGCGTCTGGGCAAATGAAAAAGTTGACAACCGAGCCGGTTCCTGAATAATGGCCGCACCAGCGCCAATTTGATCTCAGATTGCGGGCGCTATAGAAATGCAGCTAAAGCGAGATTCCGGCCCACCAGGAAACCCGCCCATGCTGCAAGAGGCGGGTTTTTTAATGCCCGCCCGTTGTTTTCATGCCGGATTACAGAGGGATTCATTTCATGAGCGATTACATCTTTACTTCGGAATCGGTTTCCGAAGGCCACCCCGACAAGGTCGCCGACCAGGTTTCCGACGCCGTTCTCGATGCCATTCTGGGCAACGACCCCAACCCCGACCACGCCCGCGTGGCTTGTGAAACCCTGATCAAGACCGGCGCGGTGATCGTCGCCGGCGAGATCACCACCAACGCCAGTTTCGATCTGGAAAAGGTGGTGCGCGAGGTGGTGCGCGACATCGGCTACGACAGTTCCGAGATCGGTTTCGACGGCAACACCTGCGCGGTGATCTCGCTCATCGGCAAGCAGTCCGCCGACATCGCCATGGGTGTTGACCGTGAAGCGCCGGAGAAGCAGGGAGCGGGTGACCAGGGAATGATGTTCGGGTACGCCACCAATGAAACCGAAGCCTTGATGCCGGCGCCGATCCACTACGCCCACAGACTGGTGCAGCGTCAGGCGGAAGTGCGCAAATCGGGAACCCTGCCCTGGCTGCGCCCCGACGCAAAAAGTCAGGTGACCCTGCGTTACCACGACGGCGGCATCGTGGCGGCCGACGCCATCGTGCTCTCCACCCAGCACGATCCCGATATCGACCAGAGCCACCTGCACGAAGCGGTGATGGAGAACATCATCAAGCCGGTGCTGCCGGAGGCCTGGATAACCAACGACACCCGCATTCACATCAACCCCACCGGCAAGTTCGTTATCGGCGGCCCGGTGGGCGACTGCGGGCTCACCGGTCGCAAGATTATCGTCGATACCTACGGCGGAATGGCACGCCACGGCGGCGGCGCCTTCTCAGGCAAGGACCCTTCCAAAGTGGACCGCTCGGCCGCTTACGCCGGCCGTTACGTGGCAAAGAACATCGTTGCCGCCGGATTGGCCGACCGCTGCGAGATTCAGGTCTCCTACGCCATCGGCGTGGCCGAGCCCACCTCGGTGAGCATCGAGACCTTCGGCACCGCCAGGATCGACGAGGAAAAGATCGCGCAACTGGTGCGCGAGCACTTCGATCTCACCCCCTACGGCATCCGCCAGATGCTCGATCTGGTCCGTCCCATCTACCGCAAGACCGCCGCCTATGGCCATTTCGGCCGGGAAGAGCCGGAGTTCAGTTGGGAGCGCACCGACCGGGCGGAAGCGCTGCGCGAGGCGGCCGGATTGTAATCTGGAACTGCTGTTAAGATTGAAGCCCGGCTTACGATAACCTAAGGAAGCTCTGATAAAAGCCTTCCATGGCTTTATCAGCGCTCGCCGCGCCGTAAACGCGGTTTGCGGCTTGGCCCAAAATCAATGGCTTGGGGCCATTGATTTCGCCGGCACATCCA
>JALVUB010000299.1 GCA_027023915.1 Sedimenticola sp. | reverse complement strand
ACAGGATGCCGGCCATTGCCGCGTTGGGGAGGTAGGCAACGAGGGGCGCGATGGCCAGAACGATGAAAATCTCAAAGAAGCCCGCAAGCATGGCGCTCATGGGGGTTTGTGCGCCTGCCTGGTAGTTGAGACTCGAACGGTTGAACGAACCGGTGGCAACGTAGGCGGAGAAGAAGCTGCCGGCAATATTGGAAAGCCCTTGGCCGATGAACTCCTGGTTGCCGTCGATCATCTGCCCGCTACGGATGCCAATGGCCCGGCCGATGGAGACTGCCTCGGTCAACGCGAAGAGGGTCATGGCCACAGCGGCGGGCGCCAGTTGCTTGATGGTGTCCAGGGTGATGTGAGGCACTGTCAGCGGGGGCAGGGTCTGCGGAATTGCGCCCACCATGGAAATGTGCGTGACATTTTCACCAAAGAAGTAGTTGAGCCCGAGACTGGTGAAGGAACCTGCAAGCAAGGCCACGATCAGGTGGGGGATCTTGGGCCACAGCCGCTTGGAGAGGAAACCGGAGAGAAAGGTGGCCAGTGCGGTGGCCAGCACGTAGCCGTTGATGTTGGGAATCTGGTGCCAGAAGTGTTCCAGTGTGTCGAACAAGTGGCCGCCACGGGGTATTGGCACGCCGAAAAAGTTCTTGAGCTGTTTGCTGGCGATGAGTATTGCAGCGCCCGTTGTGAATCCCACCACCACGGAGTGAGAAATGAAGTTCACGATGGTGCCCATGCGGGCCAATCCCAGGGTCAGCTCAATCACCCCCACCATGAAAGTCAGTGTCAGGGCGAGACTTACATATTCCG
Source organism: Sedimenticola sp. (assembly GCA_027023915.1). Lineage (GTDB taxonomy): Bacteria > Pseudomonadota > Gammaproteobacteria > Chromatiales > Chromatiaceae > Thiolapillus. The sequence continues at coordinate 15,060 of JALVUB010000299.1, read as the reverse complement.
GCGTCAATGGCTCCGCGAAAGCGCTGAGCGATGTGAGCAGCACGATGGAAGCCGCAGTGGTGGGGCCTGACATCAGGTGCCAGGAGGAGCCGAAAAATGCGGCGACTATGGGCGGGATCATGCCGGCATAGAGGCCATATTGCGGCGGCATGCCGGCGATGGAGGCGAACGCCACGGCCTGGGGGATGACGACGATGGCCACAGTGATGCCCGAGATGAGGTCGGCCCGGATGGTGGCCGGCGTGACCCGATCCTTCCAAGTTAGAACGGGGAACAGTCGTCTTTGCCACAGGGGATATTTTTTTCTCGCCATGGGTTTTCTTTTTCCTCGGAATGCTGTTTTCGTGCTATACGAGCCTGGCGAAAGAGGTTCCAGGCGTTCGGAAATACCGGGCGTCTCGAAAAATTGCCATACAGGCAATTTTTTCCGTGCGAACCAGGAGCTTTCCGGCCTTTTTCGGGCGTCAGCAGCTCCGTATTGCGGCGGTTGATGCAGCGCCCCGGCCCTTGCAGCCCGCGGCACCGGAGTGCATCCCGCACCAGTCTTCAACAAAACCACATTATTCTAATATTTCGAAAGACATTCTGAAAGTCCGGAATTTCCGTGACCGCCCTTGCCATGGCTCGGCTGATTGCTACCGGTGAGGAAATATTCGACAATCGCAACCATTCGTGCCCCCTGAAGGAGCACGGCCCTGTCGGGCCGAGACCTCATGCCGAAGATCCAGATCACCGACGTCATCCTGCGCGACGCCCACCAGTCGCTCATCGCCACCCGCATGCGCACCGAGGACATGCTGCCGGCCTGCGACCGGCTCGACCGGGCGGGTTACTGGTCCCTCGAATGCTGGGGCGGCGCCACCTACGACGCCTGCCTGCGGTTCCTGAAGGAGGACCCCTGGGAGCGGCTGCGCAAGCTGCGCCAGGCGTTGCCCAACACCCGCACCCAGATGCTGCTGCGGGGCCAGAACCTGCTGGGCTATCGCCACTATGCCGACGACGTGGTGCGCGCCTTCGTCCACAAGGCGGCGGAAAACGGCATGGACGTCTTCCGCGTCTTCGACGCCCTCAACGACATCCGCAACATGGAGACCGCCATTGAGGCGGTGAAAGAAGCGGGCGGGCACGCCCAGGGCACTATCTGCTACACCGTCAGCCCGGTGCATGCCATCGAGGGCTTCGTCGAGCTGGCAAAAGGGCTGGCGGAGATGGGCTGCGACAGCCTCTGCATCAAGGACATGGCGGGGCTGCTCACCCCCTACACCACGGAAGCCCTGGTGAAGGCGATCAAGAAGGCGGTGGACCTGCCGCTCCAGATCCACTCCCACAGCACCTCGGGACTGGCGGCCATGTGCCACCTGAAGGCCATCGAGGCGGGCGCCGAGCGGGTGGACACCGCCATCTCCTCCTGGTCCGGCGGCACCTCCCATCCCCCAACCGAATCCCTGGTGGCCGGCCTGCGCGGCACCGAATACGACACCGGCCTGGACCTGGAGCTGCTCCAGGAGATCGGCCTCTACTTCTACGAGGTGCGCAAGAAATACCACCAGTTCGAAAGCGAGTTCACCGGCGTGGACACCCGGGTACAGGTGAACCAGATCCCCGGCGGCATGATCTCCAACCTGGCCAACCAGCTCCGCGAGCAGAACGCCCTGGAGAAGATGCCGGAAGTGATGGCCGAGATACCCCGGGTGCGGAAGGACCTGGGCTATCCGCCCCTGGTGACCCCCACCTCCCAGATCGTCGGCACCCAGGCGGTGATCAACGTGCTCACGGGCGAGCGCTACCAGACCATCACCAACGAGGTGAAGCTCTACCTCCAAGGCGGCTACGGCCGCGCCCCCGGCCCGGTGAACGAGGCCCTGCGGCGCAAGGCGGTGGGCGACCAGGAGATCATCGACACGCGCCCGGCCGACCTGCTCCAGCCGGAACTGGACCAGCTCCGCCGGGAGATCGGCGACCTCGCCCGTTCGGACGAGGACGTGCTCACCTACGCCATGTTCCCCGAGGTGGGCCGCCAGTTCCTGGAGCAACGCGCCGCCGGCACCCTCCAGCCCGAGCCCCTGGAGCCGCCGCCGGGCAACGGCGGCGAGGAGCGGGCGCCCACCGAGTTCAACATCGTGCTCCATGGCGAGACCTATCACATCAAGGTGACCGGGGCCGGCCACAAGGGGCAGCCCGAGCGCCATTTCTATCTCACCGTGGACGGGGTGCCCGAGGAGGCGCTGGTGGAGACCCTCGACGAGGTGGTGCTCACGGGCGGGGCCGAGGGCGCCGTGGGCAAGGCCATCGACCGCCGCCGGCCCAAGCCCGCCCACGAGGGCGATGTCACCACCTCCATGCCGGGCACCATCGTCGATGTGCTGGTGAAGGAGGGCGATCAGATCGAGGCGGGCCAGCCCGTGCTGGTGACCGAGGCCATGAAGATGGAGACCGAGGTGCAGGCGCCCACATCCGGCAAGGTAACCGCCGTGTATGTGCAGAAAGGCGATGCCGTGAATCCCGACGAGGTGCTGGTTGAAATCCGAAGCTGACAGCCCGCGCATCGGTCTTGCACTGGGCGGCGGGGCGGCACGCGGCTGGGCGCATATCGGCATACTTCGCGCCCTGGAAGAGATGGGGGTGCGGCCCCACGTGGTCACCGGCTGCTCCATCGGCGCCATCGTCGGCGCGGCCCATGCGGCGGAAAACCTTGACTCCCTGGAGTCCTGGGTCCGTTCCCTGCGCAAGCGCGACGTGGCCGGTTTTTTCGACATCGGTTGGCGTCTCAACAGCCTGGTGGATTCACAACGGCTGCGCGCCTTTCTGGCCGAATATGTTGTCCCCGAATCCCTGGAAATCGACCAACTCAAGCGCCGGTACGCCAGTGTGGCAACCGATCTGGTGAGTGGCCGGGAGGTCTGGTTCACGGAGGGAAGGGTGCTCGATTCGGTGATGGCCTCCATCGCCTTGCCCGGTCTCTTCGTGCCGGTGAGGCATCAGCAGCGTTGGCTGGTGGACGGCGGCCTGGTTAATCCGGTGCCCGTCTCTCTCTGTCACGCGCTGGGCGCCGAGGTGGTGGTGGCGGTCAATCTCAACGGCGATATCGTCGGGCGCCACCTGGAAAAAAAACGCGCTGACGACAAGGAGGAGGGCGGGGCGCTGGACTCGCTGCTGGAGACCCTGCGCGGGTACTCTTCCAGCCTCTTTCCCGACAGCGGCAACAGCAAAGAGACACCGCCCGGCCTGTTCGACATCATCGCCAGCTCCATCAACATCATGCAGGATCGCATCACCCGCAGCCGCATGGCGGGTGACCCGCCCGATGTGGTGGTGGCGCCCCGTCTGGGCCACATCGGCCTGCTGGAGTTCCACCGGGCGGAAGAGGCCATGGAGGAGGGGCGCCGTTGTGTCGAACGTCTGCGGCCGGTGATTGAATACGCCCTGGACCAGGAATGAGGATGCGTGGCCAATTCTCCTTGTTTACGTCATAATGCCCCTCCCTGACCGCTGATTGATACCAGTTCATGGTGGTCGCATCGGTCCCCTCGCAACAGCCAGCTGTAAACCCGGTCAGGCCCGGAAGGGAGCAGCCGTAGCAGTGACGCTGTGTGCCGGGGTGTGGCTGGTGCGACCGCCACCATTTTAAGAATTCTTCCATGTCCTACCAGGTACTGGCACGCAAATGGCGCCCGCGCACATTTTCCGAGATGGTGGGACAGGAGCATGTGGTGCGCGCCCTGAGCAACGCGCTGGACAACGACCGCCTGCACCACGCCTATCTCTTTACCGGCACCCGTGGGGTGGGCAAGACCACCCTGGCGCGCATTCTTGCCAAGTCCCTCAACTGTGAAAAAGGAGTGAGCGCCTCGCCCTGCGGCGAATGCAGCGCCTGCCGCGAGGTGGACGAAGGCCGCTTTGCCGACCTCATCGAGGTTGACGCCGCCTCCCGCACCCGGGTGGACGAGACCCGCGAGCTGCTGGAAAACGTCCCCTTCGCCCCCATCCGCGGCCGTTACAAGGTGTACCTCATCGACGAGGTGCACATGTTCTCCGTCTCCAGCTTCAACGCGCTCCTCAAAACGCTGGAGGAGCCGCCTCCTCACGTGAAGTTTCTGTTGGCCACCACCGACCCGCAGAAGGTGCCTGTCACCGTGCTTTCCCGCTGCCTCCAGCTCAATCTCAAACGGCTGCCGGTGGCGCAGATCCAGGCCCAGTTCGAGCACATTCTGCAAGCCGAAAGCGTGGAGTGGGAAGCGCCGGCCCTGGCGCTGCTGGCGCGGGCGGCCGACGGCAGCATGAGAGACGGCCTGAGCCTGCTCGACCAGGCCATCGGTTACGGCGGCGGTGCGGTTCGGGAAGCGGACGTTCAAGCCATGCTGGGCGTGCTCGCCCGCGACCGGCTGCCCGAGCTGATGAGCCACGTGGCCGAACAGGATGCCGCCGGCGCTTTGTCACTGGTGGCCGCCATCGCCGACGAGTCGCCCGATTTCGCCGCGCTGACGAAAGAGCTGGTGACGCTGTTGCACCGTGTGGCGCTGCTACAGGCGGCACCGGAGATCGCCGACGAGAGCTGGGGCGATCCAGCCCCGCTGCAAAAGCTGGCCGGGCGCTTCCACCCCGAGGAGATACAGCTTTTCTACGAAATTGCCCTGCGTGGGCAGCGGGATCTGCCACTGGCGCCGGACCCCAGAAGCGGTTTCGAAATGCTGGTGTTGCGCATGATCGCCTTTCGACCCGACAGCGCGCCAGCCACGGCGCCGGCGCCCAAAAGCGGTGGAACGGAGGCTAAAAGCAACAGAACGGCAAAACCAGCGGAAAACAGGCATTCCCCCTCCACGGCCACCGCCAACGTCAGTGGCGGGCGGGATCTGCAAGCCGAAAACTGGCATGAAGTGGTGGCCAAACTGGGCTTGAGCGGCATCTCCGCCCAGCTTGCCGCCCACTGCACGGTGAAGCAGTGGGACGGAAAGCGGCTGCTGTTGGGGCTGGACGCGGACAGTGGCGCGCTGCTGGTGGGGAATCGCGCCACCGAGAAGTTGCAGCAGACCCTTTCCGACTGGCTGGGGAAGCCCGTCAAGGTGGAGATTGAACTCGATCAGGCGGCGGTGGACACTCCCGCGCAACGAGCCGCGCGCGAGGCGGCGCAACACCGGCGGGAAGTTCTGCATGAACTGAAGCAGGACCCCGTGGTGCGCATGCTGGAAACCGATTTCGACGCCAGCTTGCGGGAAGAGAGCCTGGAACTGAATCAGAAAAACTCGCATAAAGTACATTAAAAACGATTTTTAAGGTGTTGTTATGAAAGGTGGATTAGGAAGCCTCATGAAGCAGGCGCAAAAGATTCAGGCGGAAATGGCCAAGGCCCAGGAGGAACTTGCGCGGGCCGAGGTCACCGGGGAATCCGGCGGCGGCCTGGTGAAGGTGACCATGAACGGTCGTCATGAAGTGCGCCGTGTGGAGATCGACGACAGCCTCATGGGCGACGACAAGGAGATGCTGGAGGATCTGGTGGCGGCCGCCTGCAACGACGCGGTACATCGCATCGAGGAGAAAACCCGCGAACAGATGAGCGGCCTCACCGCCGGACTGCCCCTGCCGCCTGGAATGAAGCTGCCTTTCTGAGGATGACCGGAGATTCGCTGCTACAACGTCTTATCGACGCTTTTTGCTGTCTTCCCGGCGTCGGGCCCAAAACGGCCCAAAGAATGGCTTTTCATCTGTTGGAGCGGGACCGCCACAACGGCAGGGCGTTGGCGGAAGCGCTGTCGAAGGCCATGGAGGAGATCGGCCATTGCCGTCAGTGCCGCACTCTGACGGAATCGGAGCTGTGCGCCATCTGCGCCAACGACAAAAGGGACGCCAGCCGTCTGTGCGTGGTGGAATCACCCGCCGATGTGGTGGCGATAGAACAGGCCACCGATTATCGGGGACGCTACTTCGTATTGGGTGGTCGCCTGTCGCCCCTGGACGGCATGGGGCCGGAAGAGATCGGCCTGGATCTGCTGGCCCAACGGCTCGCCGATGGCGGAATAGAAGAAGTGATCCTGGCCACCAATCCCACGGTGGAAGGAGAAGCCACTGCCCAGTATATTGCCGAGATGGCGGCGGAACAGAACATCAGTTGCAGCCGCATCGCCCACGGCGTGCCCCTGGGTGGCGAGCTGGAGTATGTGGACGGCGGCACCCTGGCTCACGCCTTTGCCGGGCGGCGCAAAATAAAATCCTGGTAAATCAATAGGATGAAGAGATGAGCGACTGTATTTTCTGCAAAATAGCCAAGGGCGAGATCCCCGCCGATATCGTGCACGAAAGTGACGACCTGGTGGCTTTTCGTGATCTGAATCCCCAAGCGCCAACCCATATTCTGGTGATTCCCAGAAAACACATCGCCACCCTCAACGACCTCCAGGAGGAAGACGCCACGCTAATGGGGCGGCTCCACCTGGCGGCCAGGGCGATCGCCGAGGCGGAAGGAATCGCCGGACGGGGTTACCGCACCGTCATCAACTGCAATGCCGAGGCGGGTCAGACGGTGTTCCACATTCATCTGCATCTGCTGGGAGGCCGGCCCATGGGGTGGCCGCCGGGCTGAGCCGCCGGTTCGGCCTGTAGGCCGGGCTTCAGCGCGACACCAGCTTGGCCCCCACTCGTGGGACCGAAGTCCGACGACCTACGGGTGTGCGTTGCGTGGGCGAGGCGTCCGCGCCGCGAATAACTCATGGGATGGAATGCCTTGGCCGTTCGGCGCGAGAACCCGCCTCCCACGGGAGTATTCCGGGAATCCCGCCCGGCTCCGTCACGCCAGCAACCGCTCCAGAATCCTTTCGTAGATTTCCGAAAGCTGTTCCAGATCCACCACCGCCACCTGCTCGTCCACTTTGTGGATGGTGGCGTTGAGCGGCCCCAGCTCAATCACCTGAGCGCCGGTGGGTGCGATGAAGCGGCCGTCGGAAGTGCCGCCCGAGGTGGAGAGTTCCGGCTCCCGCCCGGTGACCGCCGCCACCGCCTTGCGCGCCGCTTCCACCAGCTCGCCTTTGGCGGTGAGGAAGGGGTTGCCCGACAGGCTCCACTCCAGCTCGTACTCCAGACCTTGACGGGACAGAATCTCCTCCGTGCGTTGCCGTAGCGATTCAGCCGTGTTCTCGGTGGAGAAGCGGAAGTTGAAGAGCACCTCCAGCTCGCCGGGAATGACGTTGCCGGCGCCGGTGCCGGCGTGGATGTTGGAGATCTGGAAGCTGGTGGGCGGGAAGAAATCGTTGCCCCGGTCCCACTCCACCGCGGCCAGTTCGGCCAGGGCGGGCAGCGCCTGGTGAACCGGATTGCGGGCCAGGTGGGGATAGGCCACATGACCTTGCACGCCCTTCACCCGCAACAATCCGTTGAGGGAACCGCGCCGGCCGTTCTTGATGGTGTCGCCGAGACGTTGGGAAGAGGTCGGCTCGCCCACCAGGCACCAGTCGATCTTTTCGTTTCGTGCCTCCAGGGTTTCCACCACCTTCACCGTGCCGTCCACCGCGTCGCCTTCCTCGTCGCTGGTGATGAGCCAGGCGAGGCTGCCGCGTGGTTGCGGATGCCTTTGCAGAAAACGCTCGGTGGCGGTAAGCATGGCGGCCAATGAACCTTTCATGTCGGCGCTGCCACGGCCGTGCAGCATGCCGTTTTCCACCCTGGCCTCGAAGGGGGGGATCTTCCAGTCTTCGACTGGCCCGGTGGGCACCACGTCGGTGTGGCCGGCAAAACAGAGCAGGGGCCCTTCATCGCCACGACGGGCCCAAAGGTTGCTCACCTGCGTGCAGCCGGCGTCGTCCGGCGTCACCGAAGGACGGGCCACCAGCGCCTTGGCAAGTTCAAGAGTGTCGCTCACTGAAAATAGAAATCCTTGCCGATGGTGAACAGCAGGCCGGCATTGCCCAAAAAGATGATGTCGCCACCCCAGCCGTTCTTCTTGTAGCCAAGACCGGGGATGAGACCGGGCGCCCAGCCGCTTTTGCTGTTAAAGGGAATCTTGTCGTGCCAGGGTTCCTTGTAACCGTGGATGACACCGGCGGTCAGCTTGAAATGGAAGTTTTGCCATTTACCCGGAAAGTTCCAGCTCTTGCCGCCATAAAGATACTGGGAAAACTGCCCGAAAGAGTTGTCGAACAGCGCCAGCCCGTAGAGCCAGTCGTTGCTTTTTTGCGCCTCCAGGCTGCCGAAAAGGCGGCTCCCCTTGTGGTCGGGACTGGGGTGGTAATGGGTGTAGGTGCCAAACTGGAAATAGAGGTGATCGAACTGATACCACTTTTCCTCCTGGGCGGTCGCGGCGCCGGCGACAAGGCAGAACGCCACGGCAAGAACGATTTTTTCATGCATTATCTGGTTAGCTCCGTGTAAGACTCTTCCGAAAATCCCACCAGCAGACGGTCGCCGTCCTCCAGCACGGGACGCTTGATGATGGAGGGGGTTTCGAGCATGACGCCGATGGCGCCCGCCTCGTCGATGTTGTCGCGCACTTCCTGGGGCAGCTTGCGCCACATCATGCCACGGCGGTTGAGCAGGGTCTCCCAGCCCACCCGGTCGATCCAGCCACGCAACCGTTGCTCGTCGATCCCTTCCTTCTTGTAGTCGTGGAAGCGGTATTCCACGCCGTGCGCCTCGAGCCAGCGGCGCGCCTTCTTCATGGTGTCGCAGTTGGGAATGCCGTAAAGCTCAATCATCAAATATCCCGCAGCAGTTCGTTGATGCCCACCTTGGCGCGGGTCTTTTCGTCCACCCGCTTGACGATGACGGCGCAGTAGAGGCTGTACTTGCCGTCCTTGGAGGGGAGGTTGCCGGGCACCACCACCGCGCCCGCTGGCACGCGGCCATAAAGAATCTCGTCTTTTTCGCGGTCGTAGATGCGGGTGGACTGGCCGATATAGACCCCCATGGAGATCACCGCGCCTTCTTCAACGATCACCCCTTCGACAATCTCGGAGCGGGCGCCGATGAAGCAGTTGTCCTCGATGATGGTGGGCGCCGCCTGCAAGGGTTCCAGCACGCCGCCAATGCCCACGCCGCCGGAAAGGTGGACGTTCTTGCCGATCTGGGCGCAGGAGCCCACCGTGGCCCAGGTATCCACCATGGTGCCGGAATCGACATAGGCGCCGATGTTGACGTAGGAGGGCATGAGCACGCAGGAGGGGGCGATGTAGGCGCCACGGCGCACGCTGGCGGGCGGCACCACGCGCACGCCGCTGTCGCGGAAATCGCGGGAGTTGTAGTCGGCGAACTTGGAGGGCACCTTGTCCCAGTAATTGGTGTAGCCGCCCTTGATGAACTCGTTGTCGTTGATGCGGAAGGAGAGCAGCACCGCTTTCTTGACCCACTCGTTAACCACCCAGTCGCCATCCTTCTTTTCGGCCACGCGCAGCTCGCCGCGGTCGAGCCGGTCGATGGCCTCCATCACCGCGTCGCGCACCAGGGTGTCCACGTTGCGGGGCGTGATCTCGGCCCGTTTTTCGAAGGCTTCCTCGATGATGTTCTGAATGTCGCTCATATCGTCCTCTCGATTTCGAAGGTCGGGCTTCTGCCCGACGACCCAGAAATGGTTTTAGCGTTGTCGCAGGGCCGCTGGCCGACCCTCGGCCTTCCAGCGTATTTGGTTGTTCCGTCGGGCTGAAGCCCGACCTACCTCTGTTCCACGAATGACCGTATCCGCCGGGCCGCGTCCAGGCACTCGTCCATGGGAGCCACCAGTGCCATGCGCACCCGTCCCGCGCCGGGGTTGAAGCCGTTCACCTCCCGCGAGAGGTAGCTGCCGGGCAGCACGGTGACATTCTGGCGGGCATACAGTCCCCGCGCGAACGCCTCGTCCGAGCCCGGCGTGCGTGTCCAGAGGTAGAACCCCGCCTGTGGCCGGCTCACCTCCAGGCAGCCGTCGAGGATCTCCAGCACGGCGTCGAACTTGCGCTGGTACTCCCGGCGGCTCTCGGCCACGTGGGCCTCGTCCTCCCAGGCCAGCCGGCTGGCCACCTGGTGGTGTACCGGCATGGCGCAGCCGTGGTAGGTGCGGTAGCGCAGGAAGCGCTCCACCAGGTTCGCGTCGCCCGCCACCAGGCCGGAGCGCAGCCCCGGCGCGTTGGAGCGCTTGGAGAGGCTGTTGAACACCAGGCAGCGGCGAAAATCCCGGCGCCCGCCGCGCCAGGCGGCTTGCAGCAGCCCCACCGGCGGCTCGTCCTCGTCGAAATAGATCTCGGAGTAACACTCGTCGGCGGCGATGACAAAGTCGTGCTCGTCGGCCAGCGCCATCAGCTTCACCAGGGCCGCCTCGGGGATCACCGCGCCGGTGGGGTTGTGGGGCGAACAGACGTAGAGCAACTGGCAGCGCCGCCAGGTGGCCGTATCCACGGCGTCGAAATCGGGCAGGCCGGTCTGTTCGTCGCAGTTGAGATAGACCGGCTCGGCGCCGGCCAGCAGGGCGGCGCCTTCGTAGATCTGGTAGAAGGGGTTGGGCATCAGCACCGCGGCATCGGCGCGCGAGCGGTCCACCACCGCCTGGGCGATGGCGAAGAGGGCCTCGCGGGTGCCGTTCACCGGCAACACCTGGGTCTCGGGGTCGAGGGCGCCTTCGTCCAGCGCGAAGCGCCGCTCCAGCCAGCGGGCGATGGCGTGGCGCAGTTCAGGCATCCCCCTGGTGAGCGGGTAGGCGGCCAGGCCGTGCAGATGAGACAATACCGCCTCGCGGATGAAGCTGGGCGTGGGATGGCGGGGCTCGCCGATGGAGAGCGGCACGTGATCCAGGCCGGACGGCGGCTGGATGCCTTCCTTCAGCGCGCGGAGCCGCTCGAAAGGGTAGGGTTGCAGCTTGTCCAGGTCGGGGTTCAATCCGGCCTTCTCCTGAAACTGGAAAGAGGCGGATTATACAATGGGGCCGGTACTCAGTCTGCTTTTCGCCGCCACCTTCTGGGGAATCGTCTGGTATCCCCTGCGACTGCTGGAAGATGCGGGGCTCTCCGGCCCCTGGCTGATGGCGGCGGGTTATTCGGCCGCCTTCATAACCCTGGCGCTGGCGCGCTGGCCCGGCTTCCAAGCTTTGGAAAAGCGGCCCGCGCTGGCGGCGCTCATGGCCCTGGCCGCCGGCTGGACCAACCTGGGCTTCGTGCTCGCCATGCTGGAAGGCACGGTGGCGCGGGTGCTGATTCTTTTCTACCTCTCCCCCCTCTGGTCGGTGCTTTTGGGGCGTGTTTTTCTCCATGAACAGTTCACCCGGATGACGGCTCTCACCTTGGTCGCCGGCCTGGCGGGCGCACTGCTCATGCTCTGGAAACCGGAAGCGGCGGCCGCCACGCTTGGCTGGGGCGATCTGGTGGCGGTGACCGCCGGTTTCGCCTTTGCCGTCACCAACGTGCTCACCCGGGCGCTGGAGGAGCTGGGCACCCGCCAGAAGACCCTGGTCTCCTGGGCCGGGGTGGTGCTGCTCTCCCTGACCGTCGCCCTGCTGGAGGAGCCGCCGCCGCCCCTCTCCTGGAGCACCTGGGCCGCCAGCGCGGCGCTGGGCGTGTTCGGTTTTCTTGCCGCCACCCTGGCGGTGATCCATGGCGTCTCCCACATGCCGGTGCGGCGTTCGGCGGTGATCCTGCTGGCCGAGATTCCCGTGGGGGCGGTCAGTGCCTGGTGGCTGGCTGGGGAGACATTGTCACTGCGGGAGTGGGCAGGCGGCGCCATGATTGTCCTTGCCGGGCTCCTTGCCATTCGGGAGACAGAGTAATGCGCATCCATCACATCAGCCTGCTGGTTTCCGATACCGCCCGCGCCCTGGAGTTCTACGGCACTCTGTTGGGGCTCGAGAAGGTGGAACGGCCCGATCTTCCTTTTCCCGGCGCCTGGCTGGCGGTGGGGGATCAGCAGATCCACTTGTTGGAGCTGCCCAGCCCCGATCCCGCGTCAGGCAGGCCGGAGCACGGTGGCCGCGACCGTCATCTGGCGCTGGTGGTGGAGGATTTCGAAGCGCTGAAGGCGCGTCTCGAAAAGGCGGGCATCGCCTATACCCTTAGCCGCTCGGGCCGGCGCGCCCTTTTCTGCCGCGATCCGGACGGCAATGCCCTGGAGTTCTTAGGGAAGCTCTGATAAAAGCCATCCTTGGCTTTATCAGCGCCCGCCGCGCCGCAAACGCGGTTTGCGGCTTGCTCCAAAATCAATGGCTTGGGGCCATTGATTTTGCCGGCACCTCCATGTGCCGGAGGAAGGCTGAACAGTCGGGTCAACCGCCAGACGGCTTCGTTTCCGCGCTGCCTTGGGCAGCGGGCACTTCCTGATAGTAGTAGTCGTAACCCTTGTGGAGCCTGTTGGTGAAGCGCCAGGCCTCGCTGAAGGAGAGGTGATTGTCCTTGGGCAGTATCACTTTCACATAAAGCCCTTCCTCGTGCTGCTTTTTGAGGGCGGCAAGGCGTTTCTCCAGCTCTTCCAGGGACACCGCGCTGAACCCGCCCTGGCCTCCGGCCCGCCACTCGATGCGGGGAACCCCGTCGCGCTTGTAGTAGCGCACCTCCACCAGATAGTGGCCCCTGGCCGTGCGCGCCGGCCGGACCAGTTTGTCGTAGCGCACCTTGAGAGCGTCATAGTCACCCGCCAGTTGCAGATATTTCTGTTCCACCTCCTGCCGTTCCTGACGGGCCTGGGCAAGTTGCCGGCTCTGAAGCTGCAACTTGCTCTGAAGCGCGGTCACCTGTAGCTCGCGCCGCGACAGATCCTCCTTGAGTTCCTGGTGGCGGCGCTGCAACTGTTCCAGCGCTTCCCGCGCCTGGGCCCTTGCCTCCAGGGCAATATCCCGCGCCCTCTCCACCGAAGTTTTTTCCAGTTGAAGCTGTGCCACCTGGCGCGCCAGGCTGTTGCGCTCGTCCTGAAGGGTCTTGATCTGCTGCTCCCGGTCGGCGATGGCGCGGGCGCGGATCTCGTTCTGCTCCTGAAGCCGCGACACCCGCGATTCCAGCTCCGCGATCCGCTGGTCCGCCGCGCGCAACTGTTCCAGCGCCTCCTGAAGCTGCTGGCTGATGCTCTGTTTCTCCTTGCCCACCGCCTGGGCCATGGCTTTTGCCTCGCGTTCCGCCTGGAGAGTGGCGCGCAACTCCTTCACCAGCTCCATGTTGCGCAGCAGCACCACGACCATGGCGATGAGAAAGATCATCACCACCACTGTCATGATGTCGGTGAAGGAAGGCCAGAAGCTCTCGTTGCCGCCGGTTTCCCGCCGGTTCAGCCGCAAATCCACAAAGCCGCCGTTCTGGTTCATTCGTTGTCCCGCAAGCGGAAGCCCCTGCGCAGCGACGCGATGATGGCATGCAGATCCTTATCGATTTTCCTCGCGTGTTCTTCACGCGCCGCCACCGCCTTGAGCAACTGCTCCTGCACCTGAATGCCGAGAAGCTGGGACTTCTCCATCCTGTTCACCAGCTTCTGCATGGAACGCACCAGCCCGGTAAACTCGTAAAGGGTGGTTTCCGGGTCGAGCCGGAACCTGGGGGCGATATGGGTGGCGGTCACCTGTTCCACCGCACTGAGCAGATTGGTCTGGGCGTCGGTGAGCTTGAGATAGAAATAACCGTAAAACAGATAGCAGGTGATGGCGGTGATGGTGGTGGAAAGCGCGGTGGACATGCCATGAATCACCAGCCCCATGCCACTTACGTTGACCGTGTTTTCAAGCAGGTTGGAAGCGCCGATCAGCGCAATGGAGAGCGAGATGATGGTGCCGAACACGCCCGTCAGAATCAGAATGTTGCTCACATACTTTGGAAAGCTGGTGCGGGTGCTCTCGCTGGCGAGGAGGGTGCTTGCCAACGCCCCCTGGTTGACCGGCGTGGCCGACTCGAAAAGTTGCCGCATGGTGTGATAACGGCGGGCGATGATGGATTTTTCCGGCACGCCGTCCAGCAGGTTTTCGGTTTCCAGGTTGCGGATAAAGCGCGCCAGGGCCGCCTCTTCGCGCACATAATCCAGAAAGATGGCCACCATGCGAAGCACGCCCACGGCGAACAGGACCAGAATGGCGCCGTTGACGATCCAACCCAGGGTGGTGAGCTGGTTTTCGAAATAGATACTCCGCAGCAGATCCAGTTTCCAATAGATCACCCCACCGAAAGCGGCGCCCACCAGCGCCATCAGGAGAAGGGTGTTGCGGCTGAAATGGGAGCGGAATGAGATGACCTGCAAGGTTGGCCTGCCTCGTCACTGGATTTTGACCGAGTGTAGCATGACAACTTCCAAACAGGGCTGCTCCGTCGTCGGCGGGGCGGGGCTTCCCCTGCAATGCGCCGGCACCTATCATGGCGCCCATGAAAAATCTTTACGAACTGACCCGCGACGCCCTGCTGGAGCGTGATCCAGACGCCAAAACCGCAAAGACCGGACTTCTCCTCCGGCTGTATCGAAAGGGCGAACTCGACAACGAAGCCAGGCCCGACCTGCCGGGCACCCTTGAAGCGGGTCGTCCGTCCCGCCCCGAACTGGTGCCCCCCGGCAAGGTGCCCAGGCGCCGGCTCGGCACGCCCCAGGGACGGGCCGCCATGCTCCACGCCATTGCCCACATAGAGTTCAACGCCATCAACCTGGCGCTGGACGCGGTCTGCCGCTTTCAGGAAATGCCTTTGGCGTTCCGTGAAGACTGGCTGCGGGTGGCGGAGGAAGAGGCGCATCATTTCCGCCTGGTGCGCGACCGGCTGCGCGCCTTGGATTACGACTATGGAGACTTCCCCGCACACGAAGGGTTGTGGCAGCTCGCCCGCAAGACGGCGGGCGACCCACTGCTGCGCATGGCGCTGGTGCCGCGGGTGATGGAGGCGCGCGGACTGGATGTCACGCCCGGCATCATGGAGAAATTCCGCGCGGTGGGCGACCATGACTCGGTGGCGGTGCTGGAGGTGATCCTGCGCGACGAGATCGGCCATGTGGAGGCAGGCAGCCGCTGGTTTCGCCACCTGTGCGCGGAACGGGGCCTGGACCCGGAACAGACCTATTTCGATCTGCTGGCGCGCCACCTGGGCAACCGCATCGCCTGTCCCCTCCATCGCGGCGCCCGCCGGGCGGCGCGATGGAGGGGACAGGCGATGCGGTTGCCCAGGT
>JALVUB010000298.1 GCA_027023915.1 Sedimenticola sp. | reverse complement strand
CCAGCAGCCGGACCTCATGCAGCCGGCCGGCTGCATGAGGTCCGGCTGCTGGAGACTGGGGACCAATACCTGGGCGTGCCGCTGCTGTTGGTGGACGCCCCCCTGTTATTCGATCGCCCGGGCAACCCCTATCTCCATCCCGATGGCTACAACTGGCACGACAACGCCGAACGCTTCACCGTCTTTTCCAGGGCCGTGGCGCGCATGGCTTGCGACCACGAGCTGCTGCCCTGGCGGCCCCAGGTGGTTCACTGCCACGACTGGCAGACCGGATTGGTGGCGCCCTTTCTCTCCCATGAACGGCAGCCGCCCGCCAGCGTTTTCACCATTCACAACCTCTCCTACGCCGGCATCTTCTCTCACCAGGAATTCGAACAACTGGCGCTGCCGGCATCCTGGTGGTCACCCGAAGCACTGGAGTTCTTCGGCAGCTTCTCCATGCTCAAGGGCGGCATCGTCTTCAGCGACCGGGTCACCACCGTGAGCCCCACCTATGCCAATGAGATTCAAACCCCAACCTTCGGTTACGGTTTCGACGGCGTGCTGCGCAGCGCCCGCCACAAGCTCAGCGGCATTCTCAACGGCATCGACGACGAGGTGTGGAACCCGGCCACCGACCCCTATCTGCCCAGCCACTATTCGGTAGAAAACCACTGTGAGGCCGGCAAGCGGGCCAACAAGGAGACGCTGCTGCGGCAATTTGGACTGGAACCCGATGACGAAATGCTTTCACAACCACTGCTGGGCTTCATCGGCCGCATGGTGGAACAAAAAGGGATCGACCTGCTCCTCGACGCCATTCCATCGCTGCTCGCGCGTGAGCAGGCTCGGCTGGTAATACTGGGTTCCGGCGAGTCGCGTTTTGAAGACGCCTTGCGCGAGCTGGCCGCCCTCTACCCGGGACAGCTACTGGTCAACATCGGCTATTCCGAGGCGCTTTCTCATCTGATCGAAGCCGGCGCCGACATCTTTCTCATGCCCTCGCGTTTTGAGCCCTGCGGGCTCAACCAGCTTTACAGCCTGCGCTACGGCACGCCGCCAGTGGTTCACTCGGTGGGCGGGCTGGCCGATACCGTGGTGGACGCCACCCCGGAAAACCTCGCTGAAAACCGGGCCACCGGTTTTCTGTTCCACCAGCCCACCAGCGAGGCCCTGTTGCAGGCGGCGAGGCGGGCGCTGCTGCTCTACCAAAACAAAGCACAGTGGCAACGGCTGGTGCGCACCGCCATGTCCCAAGATTTTGGCTGGGAAAAGAGCGCGCATAAATATCTTGCTCTCTATGAAGAGATTTCCGGCTGATTGGTCATATCGGAACCCCCATCTACCCGCTCCACGTGGCAAACCCGGCAACCAGCACATCGCCTGTTTGCCCTACAATGATCGACAGACGGAATAGGCTTCCAAACCCCCAATGAACGATCAACACAACTTCTGCATGCTGCCTGACGACGAACGCCTGCCCTCCGACGCCAAGGCGCTGGAGCAGGATTTCCACCGCTATCTGATCCACCATCTGGGGCGTTTTCTCGGCTGCAACCCCTATTACCAGTTCAAGGCGCTGTCGTACACCCTGCGAGACCGCATCATGACCGACTGGCTCAACACCTGGAAGCAGCATTCCAAGGCGAAACAGCGGCGGGCCTTTTATTTTTCGATGGAGTTCCTCATCGGACGTTCCCTGGGCAACAACCTGCTCAACATGGGACTGAGCGATCAAACCGAAAAGGCGATGGAAAGCTTTTCCCTGGAACTGGAAGAGCTGGAGGAACAAGAACACGACGCCGGCCTGGGCAACGGCGGCCTGGGACGGCTTGCCGCCTGCTTTCTCGACAGTTGCGCCACCCTGAAGCTGCCGATGCTCGGTTACGGCCTCCGTTACGAGTATGGCATGTTCCGCCAGGAGATCGAAAACGGCTTCCAGGTGGAGGAGCCGGATCAATGGCTGCGGGGCGGCTACCCCTGGGAGCTGGAGCGTTCCGAATACACCCAGGTGGTCCATTTTGGCGGTCGCACGGAGCATTTCCGTGATCCCGAGGGACATCCCAGGGCGCGCTGGGTGGACACCGAGGACATCCTTGCCATCCCTTATGACGTGCCGGTGTGCGGCTACCGCAATGGTGTAATCAATACCTTGCGCCTGTGGAAATCCACCGCCACCGATGTCTTCAATCTGGCGGAGTTCAACGCCGGCGACTATGTGGAGTCGGTGGCGGCAAAAAACGAAGCGGAGCACATCACCATGGTGCTCTATCCCAATGACGCCAGTGAAAACGGCAAGGCACTGCGTCTGAAACAGCAGTATTTTCTGGCATCGGCCAGCCTTCAGGATGTCATGCGTCAGTGGGAGCTGGCCAACGGCCAGGATTACAGCGACTTTGCCGAATACCACGTCTTCCAGCTCAACGACACCCACCCCGCCATCTCCGTGGCCGAGCTGATGCGCATTCTCTTGGACGAAAAAAAACTGGATTGGGACCAGGCCTGGTCGATCACCCGGAAAACCATGGCCTACACCAATCACACCCTGCTGCCGGAAGCGCTGGAAAAGTGGCCGGTGCATCTGTTCGAAAGCCTGCTTCCCCGCCTGCTGGAAATCATCTACGAGATCAACGCCCGCTTCCTCAAGGAGGTGGCCATGCGCTGGCCCGGAGACGGTGATCGCAGGCGACGCATGTCCATCATCGAGGAAAGCCCGGTCAAATCGGTGCGCATGGCCTATCTCGCCATCGTCGGCAGCTTCTCCGTCAACGGCGTGGCCGACCTTCACTCCAACCTGCTTAAAAAAGGGCTGTTCCGCGATTTCCATGAACTCTGGCCGGAGAAGTTCAACAACAAGACCAACGGTGTCACGCCAAGACGCTGGCTGGCGTATGCCAATCCACCTTTGAAGCGTCTCATATCCTCGGAGATCGGCGACGAATGGATCTGCGATCTCGACCGCCTGGAGCAGTTGAAGCCACTGGCGGAAGATCCTGATTTCCAGGCCCGCTGGCGCCAGGCCAAGCAGGAAAACAAGGCGCGGCTCGCCCGGTTGGTGGAGAAGGAGTGCGGCACAGTCTTTCCATTGGATTCCCTGTTTGACGTGCAGGTCAAACGCATCCACGAATACAAGCGCCAGCTCCTTAACGTGCTTCATGTTATCCATCTTTATGACCGCATCCGACGTGGCGACGCGGGCCCCGACTGGTGCAACCGCTGCGTGCTCTTCGGCGGCAAGGCGGCGCCCGGCTATCAGATGGCGAAAAAGATCATCAAGCTCATTAACAACGTGGCGGAGATCGTCAACGGCGATCCAGCGGTGGGTGACCGGTTGAAGGTGGCCTTCCTCCCGAACTACAGAGTATCGAGCATGGAGGTGATCGCGCCGGGTACCGATCTTTCAGAACAGATCTCCACCGCCGGCAAGGAAGCCTCCGGCACCGGCAACATGAAGTTCATGATGAACGGAGCGCTCACCATAGGCACCTATGACGGCGCCAACATCGAAATTCTGAATGCCGTGGGCGAGGAAAATTTCTTTCTTTTCGGCCTGAAGGTGGAAGAGGTGGAAGCATTGCGGCGCCACTAAGATC
>JALVUB010000297.1 GCA_027023915.1 Sedimenticola sp. | reverse complement strand
CCCGGAAGACCAGGCGGAGCGCTTCCGCAAGCAGGTGGAGGAGAAGGAGGCGGGCGACGACGAGGCGATGCACTTCGACGAGGACTACGTGCGCGCCCTGGAATACGGCCTGCCGCCCACCGCCGGCGAGGGCATCGGCATCGACCGGCTGGTGATGCTCTTCGCCGACGTGCCCTCGATCCGCGACGTGCTGCTCTTCCCCCACATGCGGCCGAGGGAGTGACCCAGCCATGTTTACCGGAATCATCCAGGCCATCGGCCGGGTCAAATCGCTGGAGGACCGTGGTGGCGACGTTCGCCTGGCCATCAATACCGGCAAGCTCGACCTCTCCGACGTGCAGCTCGGCGACAGCATCGCGGTGAACGGCGTCTGCCTCACCGCCATCGAGCTGCCGGGCGACGGCTTCGTGGCCGACGTCTCCCGCGAGACCCTCTCTCTCACCTCGCTGGGCAATCTGAAGCCGGGCAGTCCGGTGAACCTGGAGAAGGCCCTCACCCTGGCGACGCGTCTTGGCGGTCACCTGGTGAGCGGCCACGTGGACGGCCTGGGCACCGTGGTGGACCGCCGCGAGGATGCCCGCTCGGTGCGCTTCACCATCGAGGCGCCCGCCGGGCTGGCCCGCTACATCGCCCACAAGGGCTCCATCACCGTGGACGGCACCAGCCTCACGGTGAATGGCGTGGAGGGTGCCCGTTTCCATCTCAACATCGTGCCCCACACCCTGCGCGAGACCATCATGGACGGCTACCAGGTGGGCACCCGGGTGAACCTGGAGGTGGACCTGGTGGCGCGCTACCTGGAGCGGTTGCTGCTGGGGGAGAAGGCCGCTGATCCCGAAAGCGGGGGCCTCACCCTGGATACGCTGGCCCGCGCCGGTTTCCGCGCCGATTGACCTTGCCAGGCTGCCAGCCCTTGTAGGTCGGGCTTCAGCCCGATGAATCTTGCGGCAAAGTCAGAAGGCCGGTGGGGGATCCTTGCTGGCGGGGCTTCGGCAGCAGGGATGCTGCCGCAGAGCCTACAGGGACGTATTCACGGCGTCCCCGCCAGCAAGGATCTCCCAGCGGCCCCGCGAACACGCTGAAATCCACCACACAATCTGTCTGGCTGAGGCCCGACCTACCAGGGCGTCAGGCGGCCAGGGTCAGCGCCCGGGCAAGGAGCGACACCAGCAGGCCGCCGGCCTCTTCCGCCGTTTCACCCCAGGAGAGAATGCCATCCTCGTGTCCACCCATGCCCAGGGCGCCGCTGGCGGGCAGGCCCATGCCGGCGAGCACCGCTTCGGTGGCCGCGGCCATCTCGGGGGTGCCGTACTCGGCGGTGGGGTCGGTGACCGGAAGCGCCAGCGCCTCCATGTTGCGCCAGATTTCGGGGGAGTGGACATGGAAGACGAAACGGGCGGCGGGAATCCGCTGATAGACGATGGCGTGGGTGAGGGCCTCCGATGACGGCTTGCAGGGGCCGCTCGCGCGCAACCGGTTGGCGGCGATGTTCCACGCCTCCACGCGGCTGAACTGGTCGGGCTCCAGTCGTTCCTGGCCGCTGGTCTGGGTGCAGGTGACCAGGAAGCCGGAACCGTCCCGCCGGCTGAGATTGCCATAGGCGTAGCCGAGATAGCGGTCGGGCCGCTGGCCCAGCAGCTCCAGCCGGCGCAGCACCCGGAACCATGCGCGCAGCGGCGCCGTGAGGGTCGCCTCCGGCGCCGGCCCGGGCCGGTGGTCGAGCCGGAACTTGATGACCCCTTCTGTCTCCTTCGTCATGCTAAAATCACCCGTTTCCGAAAAAGCGGCCATACCTAACCGAATGGGTCTGAATAGTACCGAAGAAATCATCGAGGATCTGCGCCGGGGCCGCATGGTCATCATCATGGACGACGAGGATCGCGAGAACGAGGGCGATCTCGTCATCGCGGCCGAGAAGGTGACGCCCGAGGCGATCAACTTCATGGCCAAGTACGGACGCGGGCTAATCTGCCTCACCCTCACCCGCGAGCGGTGCCGGCAGTTGCGGCTGCCGCTCATGGTGAACGTGGACAACCAGCTCGAGTCCACCAACTTCACCGTCTCCATCGAGGCGGCGGAGGGGGTCACCACCGGTATCTCGGCGGCGGACCGGGCCAAGACGGTGCTGGACGCGGTGAAGCCCGACGCCCGCCCCGAGGACCTGGTGCAGCCCGGCCACATCTTTCCGCTCATGGCGCAGCCCGGCGGGGTGCTGGTGCGCGCGGGCCACACCGAGGCGGGTTGCGACCTGGCCCGCCTGGCGGGACTGGAGCCGGCGGCGGTGATCGTGGAGATCCTCAACGAGGACGGCACAATGGCGCGCCGCCCCGACCTGGAGAAGTTCGCCGCCGAGCACGGCCTCAAGATCGGCACCATCGCCGACCTCATCGAGTACCGCATCCGCAACGAGAAGACGGTGGAGCGGGTCAACGAGTGCCTGCTGCCCACCGAGGCGGGGGAGTTCCGGGTCATCGCCTACCAGGACGTGGTGGACAACGAGGTGCACCTGGCCCTGGTGAAGGGCAGGATCGACCCCGAGGAGCCGGTGCTGGTGCGGGTGCATGTGCAGAACAGCCTCTGCGACCTGCTGGGCAGCACCTATCCCGAGTGCGGCTGGCCGCTGAGGAACGCCATGAAGCAGGTGGCCCACGAGGGCGGCGGCATCATCGTGATCCTGCGCAACCACGATACCGCGCGCGACATCGTGCAGCGTATCCAGGCCTGCCACCTCAAGGGAAGCGGCGAGGGGCCGAGCATCGACCTGGGCAAGATCCGCGACAAGGAGCTGCGCACCTTCGGCGTGGGTGCCCAGATCCTCATCGACCTGGGTGTGAAGAGGATGCGGGTGATGAGCGCGCCCAAGCATCTCCACGCCCTGGCGGGATTCCACCTGGAGGTGACCGAGTTCGTCGATTTCGAGTTGCCGGAAGGGTGAGGGGATCGAAACACCAAACCAGACAGGAACCAGACCATGACCATCAAGACCATAGAAGGCAACCTCACCGCCGGCGGCGCGCGCTACTGCCTGGTGGTGTCGCGCTGGAACAGCTTCATCGTCGAGCAGCTCGAGGCGGGGGCCATCGACACCCTGCGCCGCCACGGCGCCAGCGACGAGGAGATCACCGTGGTGCGGGTGCCCGGCGCCTTCGAGCTGCCGCTGGTGCTGGACAGGGTGGCGGCCAGCGGCGACTACGACGCCATCGTCGCCCTGGGCGCGGTGATCCGCGGCGGCACGCCCCACTTCGAGTACGTCGCCGGCGAGGCGGTGAAGGGGATGGCCCAGGTGACCCTCAAGCACGGCGTGCCCATCGCCTTTGGCGTGCTCACCGTGGACACCATCGAGCAGGCCATCGAGCGCGCCGGCACCAAGGCGGGCAACAAGGGCGGCGAAGCGGCCGCCACCGCCATCGAGATGGTCAACCTGCTGCGCAATCTGTGAGCCGAAAGCGATCCCGCTCCCGTCGCCTGGCGCTGCAAGCGCTTTACCAGTGGCAGGTCACCGGCGACGACCTGGGAGAGATCATCAACCACTTCCTGGCCGACAACCAGGAGAAGGCGTTCGAGGTGGACTACTTCCGCGAC
>JALVUB010000296.1 GCA_027023915.1 Sedimenticola sp. | reverse complement strand
TCTCGCGGCCACGGCCGCAGCCGACGATCTCCTCCACCTGCCCCGCCTCGCGCAGGGCGCGCGCCAGGGAGCCGCCGATGAGCCCAACACCGATCACCGCCAGCCGATGAATCACGCCAGCACCTCGCGCAGCGCTTCCAGGAAACGCTCGTTCTCTTCCGGCCGGCCCACGGTGACCCGCAGGTGGCGCGGCAGACCGTAGTTGGCCACCGGCCGCACGATCACCCCTTTGCGCAACAGGGCGTCGTAGACCGGCGCCGCCTCGCCCGGCAGCTCGAAGGTGACGAAATTGCCCACGGAAGGGATGTGTTTCAGCCCCATCTGGTCGAAGGCGGCGGCGAGCTGCGCCAACCCCTCGCGGTTCACCCGGCGGCTCTCCTCCAGGAAGGCCCGGTCCTCCAGCGCCGCCTCCGCCGCCGCCAGCGCCGGGACGCTGACGTTGAAGGGGTGGCGCACCCGGCCGATGGTCCCGACGAGAGCGGCCGAGGCGACCCCGTAGCCCACCCGCAGGCCGGCGAGGCCGTAGATCTTGGAGAAGGTGCGGGTGACGATGAGGTTGGGAAAGCGCTCCAGCCAGGCGATGCCGTCGGGAAATTCCGGCGCCTCCACGTACTCGGTGTAGGCCTCGTCCAGCACCACCACCAGGTGCCCCGGCAGCGACGCCAGGAAGTCGGCCAGCGCCGCCCGCTCCAGCCAGGTGCCGGTGGGGTTGTTGGGGTTGGCGATGAAGACCACCCGGGTGTCGCCGTCCACCAGGGCGCGCATCGCCTCCAGGTCGTGGCCGTAGGGCATCTCCGGGTGGTCCGGTGGCAGGGCCGGCGCCACCCGCCCCTCGGCCCCGGCGGCGGTGGTGTAGATGGGGTACATGGCGAAGCTGTACTGGGAGAAGACCGCGTTGCGGCCCGGCGCCAGGAAAGTGCGCGCCACCATGTCGATGACATCCGAGGAGCCGGCACCGAGAATGATCCGTTCCGGCGCCACCCCCAGCCGCGCCGAGAGCCGGTTCTTGAGGCGGAAGCCGTTGTCGTCGGGGTAGAGGTTGATGCCGTCGAGGGATGCGCGGGCGGCCTCCAGCCCCAGGGGGCTGGGGCCCAGCGGGTTTTCGTTGGAGGCGAGCTTGAGGGTCTCGCTCAGCCCCAGCTCCCGCTCCAGCTCCTCCATGGGCTTGCCCGGCACATAGGGACGCAGGCGGTCGATGCCGGGCGCCGCCAGCGAGAGGAAATCGGCTCCGCTCACAGCACCGCCCTCGGGTAGGCGCCCAGCACCTTGTAGATGCTGGCCTGCTGCTGGAGATCCTCCAGCGCCTGGCGCACCGGCGCGTCGTCGCGGTGTCCCACCACGTCGATGAAGAAGACGTAGTCCCACATGCCGCGGCGCGAGGGGCGCGACTCGATGCGGGTCATGCTCACGCCGTGGCGCGCCAGGGGTTCGAGCAGGCGCAGCAGCCCGCCGGCCACGTTGCGGGTGGAGACCAGCAGGCTGGTCTTGTCGTCTCCAGAGGGCGGCACCTCCTGGCGGCCGATGATGAGAAAGCGGGTGGTGTTGCCCGGCTCGTCCTCGATGTTGGCGGCCAGCACATCCAGCCCGTAGATCTCCGCCGCCGTCTCGCTGGCGATGGCGGCGGTGCCGGCCTGGTCGCGCGCCAGGGCCGCCGCCTCGGCGTTGCTGCCCACCGCCACCCGCTCGGCCCGCGGCAGGTGACGGTCCAGCCAGCCCCGGCACTGGGCCAGGGACTGCTGGTGGGCATAGACCTTGTTCACCGACTCCAGCGCTTCCTCCCGGGAGAGCAGGTTGTGGTGGATGCGCAGGGTCACCTCGCCGCAGATTTTGAGGGGCGAGTTGAGGAACATGTCCAGGGTGTGGCTGATGACCCCCTCGCTGGAGTTCTCCACCGGCACCACCCCGTAGTGGCAGTTGCCCGCCTCCACCTCCTGGAAGACATCGGGGATGGCGCCCAGCGGCAGGGTGTTCACCGAGTGACCGAAGTGCTTGAGGGCGGCCGCCTGGGTGAAGGTGCCTTCGGGGCCGAGAAAGGCGATGGTAAGGGGCTGCTCCAGGGCCAGGCAGGCGGACATGATCTCGCGGAAGATGCGCGCCATCTCCTCGGCGTCCAGGGGGCCGGTGTTGCGCGCCTTCACCTGGCGCAGCACCTGCGCTTCCCGCTCGGGGCGGTAGAAGAAGGGCTCGCCGCCGTTGGCCCGCTTGATCTCGGCCACCTCGCGGGCCGCGGCGGCCCGCTGGTTGATGAGCGCCTGGATCTGCTCGTCGATGCGGTCGATGCGGTCGCGGATGGCCTTGAGCTGTTCTTCCTCGGTCATGAAGGGTCGTGATCGGGGTCCGGGCGAAGGGGCATTGTAGCACCTTCGCCCCTTACAGCCGCCCCCTCGCAGGAGCGGCCTCCCAGCCGCGAACCAGGCCGCCGTCCCCGTTGTGTTTCCGCTGTTCGGCGCGAGGACGCGCCTCCTACGCGCGGGGGCCCTACCCCCCGCAACTGAGACAGCGAACCGAGAGCACTCCTTCCAACGCGGCAATCCGCTCCAGCACCTCTTGCGGTGGCGCAACCTCCAGGTCGATGAGGGTCACGGCGATGTCGCCGCGGGAGCGGTTAAGCATGTCCACGATGTTGAGCCCGGCTTCGGCCAGGTCGGTGGAGATCTGGCCCAGCATGTTGGGCACGTTGGCGTTCACCACCACCAGGCGCGGGTTGTCGCCGTGGGGCAACTGGATCTCGGGGAAGTTCACCGAGTTGCTGATGTTGCCGTGCTCCAGCCAGTCGCGCACCTCGTCCACCACCATGACGGCGCAGTTCTCCTCCGCCTCCCGGGTGGAGGCGCCCAGGTGCGGCAGGGTGACGCAGCGGGGGTGGTTTTTGGTGAGGTTGGTGGGAAAGTCGTTGACATAGGCGTAGAGGTGGCCTTCGTCCAGCGCCGCCACCACCGCCTCGTCGTCCACGATGCCGCTGCGGGCGAAGTTGAGCACCACGGCGTTCTTCGGCATCAGCCTGATGCGCTCGGCGTTGACCATGTTGGCGGTCTGCTCGGTGAGGGGCACGTGGAAGGAGACGAAGTCGGAGCGCGCCAGCAGGTCGTCGATGGAGAGGGCCTGTTCCACCGCCGACTCCAGCTTCCAGGCCGACTTCACCGTGATGGTGGGGTCGTAGCCCACCACCTTCATCCCCAGCCGCAGGGCGGCGTTGCACACCTTGACGCCGATGGCGCCCAGCCCCACCACGCCCAGGGTGCGGCCCGGCAGCTCGAAGCCGACGAAGTTCTTCTTGCCGGCCTCCACCGCCTTGCCGATCTCCTCGTCGCTCCCCTCCAGGCCGGTGGCGAACTGCCAGGCGGGGCCGACGTTGCGCGCCGCCATGAGCATGCCGGCAAGCACCAGCTCCTTCACCGCGTTGGCGTTGGCGCCGGGGGCGTTGAAGACGGGGATGCCCTTTTCGGTCATCCGCTCCACGGGAATGTTGTTCACCCCGGCGCCGGCGCGGCCGATGGCCTTGACGGTGTCGGGAATCTCCATGTCGTGCATCTTGGCCGAACGCACCAGGATGGCGTCGGGATGGCTGATCTCGGAAGCGACCTCGTAGCGGTCGCGCGGCAGCCGGTCGAGACCGGCCACGGAGATGTTGTTGAGCGTGAGGATCTTGTACATTTTCTTCTTCCCATGTGGGTCGGGCTTCAGCCCGACGATCTGGTCCTGCCCGAAAACGCTTTCGCGGCGCCGGTGGCCGGGCCTCTTGGCGGGAACGCCGTGAATACGTCCCTGTAGGCTCCGCGTCGGCATCCCTGCCTCCGAGGTCCCGCCAAGAGGCCAGGCCACCGGCTTCCAAACGGCTTCGTCGATTCATTGTCGGGCTGAAGCCCGACCTACGATGGCGAAAATCGCGCCCTATCCGTGCCGGCGTTCGAACTCTTTCATGAAGTCGATGAGCGCCCGCACTCCCTCTTCCGGCATGGCGTTGTAGATGCTGGCACGCATGCCGCCCACCGAGCGGTGGCCCTTGAGGGTCTCCAGCCCCGCCTTGGCGGCCTCTTCCAGGAAGAGGCCGTCCAGCGCCGGGTCGGCCAGGGTGAAGGGCACGTTCATCCAGGAGCGGCACTCGGGGTCCACCGGGTTGTGGTAAAAGTCCGACTCGTCGATGGCGGCGTAAAGAGCCTTTGCCTTGCGCTCGTTGATCTTCGCCATCACCTCCAGGCCGCCCTGCTCTTTCAGCCATTTGAAGACCAGCCCCGCCAGGTACCAGGAATAGGTGGGCGGGGTGTTGTACATGGAACCGGCGTCGGCGTGGGTCTTGTAGTTGAGCATCGCCGGGCAGCTCTCGGGGGCGTGGCCGATGAGATCCTCGCGCACGATCACCAGGGTCAGCCCCGCCGGCCCCACGTTCTTCTGTGCGCCGGCGTAAATGATGCCGAAGCGGGAGACATCCACCGGCCGGGAGAGGATGGTGGAGGACATGTCGGCCACCAGCGGCACCTCGCCGCTCTCCGGCACGTAGGGGAACTCCACCCCCTGGATGGTCTCGTTGGGGGTGTAGTGGAGGTAGGCCGCGTCGGGAGAGATCTCCAGGCTGTCGGCGTCGGGCACGGTGAAGTCGGCGGCGGTGTCGGCGATCACCTTCACCTCGCCGTAGCGGCCGCCCTCGGCGATGGCCTTCTTCGACCAGCTGCCGGTGTTGATGTAGTCGGCCCGTCCGGTGCGGCCCATGAGGTTCAGCGGCACCATGGCGAACTGGGTGGAGGCGCCGCCCTGGAGAAAGAGCACCTTGTAGTCGTCCGGGATCTCCATCAGCTCCCGCAGGTCGGCCTCGGCCTCCTCGGCGATGCTCATGAAGGCCTTGCCGCGATGGCTCATCTCCATCACCGACATGCCGGTGCCGTGCCAGTCCAGCAGCTCCTCCTGGGCCTGTTTCAATACCGCCTCGGGCAGCGTGGCCGGGCCGGCGCTGAAGTTGTAGACTCGTGACATGGTTGGGTTCCTGCTCTCTGTGTGAAATTGATTAGGGGGGTTATTCCTGCTCGCCCTCCAGCACCTCGATGCGGGCGATGGCGATGAGCTTCTCGCCCTCGCCCAGGCGGATCATCTTCACCCCCTGGGCGTCGCGGCCGAGGACGGGCACGTCGCTGACGCGGGTGCGCACCAGGGTGCCGCTGTCGCTGATGAGCATGATCTGGTCCTCCTCGTCCACCAGCACGGCGCCGATCTGGTCGCCGTTGCGCTCGGAGGTGCGGATGGCGATGACCCCCTTGGTGCCACGCCCCTTGCGGGGGAACTGGTCGACGGGGGTGCGCTTGCCGTAGCCCTTCTCGCAGACGCTGAGCACGTCGCCCTCGTCGGCGACGATGAGCGACACCACCCGCTGCCCCTCGTCCAGGCGGATGCCGCGCACCCCGGCGGCGGTGCGGCCCATGGGGCGCACCTCCTGTTCGCTGAAGCGCACCGCCTTGCCGGCGGTGGAGAAGAGCATGATGTCGCGCTCGCCGTCGGTGAGATCGACGCCGATGAGGTGGTCGCCGGGCTTGAGATCGATGGCGATGATGCCGCTGGCGCGGGGGCGGGAGAAGTCCACCAGCGGCGTCTTCTTCACCGTGCCGCGCTCGGTGGCCATGAAGACGAATTGCCCCTCGCTGTATTCGCGGATGGGCAGCACCGCGCTGATGCGCTCCCCCTCTTCCAGGGGCAGCAGGTTGACCATGGGCTTGCCGCGCGCGTTGCGTCCCGCCTGGGGCAGCTGGTAGACCTTCAGCCAGTAGACCTTGCCGGCACTGGAGAAGCAGAGAATGGTGTCGTGGGTGCTGGCGACGAAGAGCTTGTCCACGAAGTCCTCGTCCTTGGTGGCGGTGGCGCTCTTGCCCCTGCCGCCCCGGCGCTGGGCGCGGTAGGCGTCCAGGGGCTGGGCCTTGGCGTAGCCCTGGTGGGAGAGGGTCACCACCACGTCCTCCTCGGTGATGAGGTCCTCCAGGGTGAGGTCGAGGCGGTCGGCGATAATCTCGGTGCGCCGCTCGTCGCCGAACTGCTCCCGTACCGCCAGCAGCTCCTCGCGGATCACCTCCATCAGGCGGGCGTCGCTGGAGAGGATCTCCAGCAGCCCGGCGATCTTTTCCAGCAGCTCCTGGAACTCGCCGATGATCTTGTCCTGCTCCAGCCCGGTGAGCTTCTGTAGCCGCAGGTCGAGGATCGCCTGGGCCTGGGTCTCGGTGAGCTTGTACCCCTCGGGTGTCAGGCCATAGCCCTCCGGCAGATCCTCGGGTCGGGAGGCCTCGGCACCGGCCCGCTCCAGCATCGCCTCCACCGCGCCCGACTTCCAGGTACGGGCCACCAGCTCGCGTTTCGCCTCCGCCGGGCTGGGGGCCGCCTTGATGAGGGCGATCACCTCGTCAATGTTGGCCAGGGCCACCGCCAGCCCCTCCAGCACGTGGGCGCGGGCGCGCGCCTTGCGCAGGTCGAAGATGGTGCGCCGGGTCACCACCTCGCGCCGGTGGCGGATGAAGTGCTCCAGGAGCTGCTTGAGGTTGAGGGTGCGCGGCTGGCCGTCCACCAGCGCCACCACGTTGATGCCGAAGACGCTCTGCATCTGGGTGTGCTGGAAGAGGTTGTTGAGCACCACCTCGGCCACCTCGCCCTTGCGCAGCTCGATGACCATGCGCATCCCTTCCTTGTCCGACTCGTCGCGGATCTCGGTGATGCCCTCGATGCGCTTCTCGCGCACCAGCTCGGCGATCTTCTCCATCAGCCGCGCCTTGTTCACCTGGTAGGGCAGCTCGGTCACCACGATGCGCTGCTTGCCGCTCTCCATCTCCTCGAAATGGGTGCGGGCGCGCACGTAGATCTTGCCGCGGCCGCTGCGGTAGGCGTCGCGGATGCCGCGGGCGCCGTTGATGATGCCGGCGGTGGGGAAGTCGGGCCCGGGAACGTGCTCCATCAGTCCCTCGATGGAGATGGCCGGGTCGTCGATGAGGGCCACGCAGGCGTTCACCACCTCGGTGAGGTTGTGGGGCGGGATGTTGGTGGCCATGCCCACGGCGATGCCCGCCGAGCCATTGATGAGCAGGTTGGGAATGCGCGCCGGCAGCACCACCGGCTCCTTCTCGGAGCCGTCGTAGTTGGGGACGAAGTCCACCGTCTCCTTGTCGATGTCGGCCAGCAGCTCGTGGGCGATCTTCGACATGCGCACCTCGGTGTAGCGCATGGCGGCGGGCGAGTCGCCGTCCACCGAGCCGAAGTTGCCCTGGCCGTCGATGAGCATGTAGCGCAGGGAGAAGGGCTGGGCCATGCGCACGATGGTGTCGTACACCGCCGTGTCACCGTGGGGGTGGTACTTACCGATGACGTCACCCACCACCCGGGCCGACTTCTTGTAGGGCTTGTTCCAGTCGTTGCCCAGCTCGTGCATGGCGTAGAGCACCCGCCGGTGGACCGGCTTGAGACCGTCCCGCACGTCCGGCAGCGCCCTTCCGACGATCACGCTCATGGCGTAATCGAGGTAGGAGTGCTGCATCTCGTCCTCGAGATTGACGGGGATGATCTCCTTGGCGAACTCGGTCATGCGGATTCCAGGGCGGGAATGAATGAAGCGGGGAATTTTACCACAAAGCGGGAGGGGGGATGCGGGTCAGGGAGAATCGCGCCTGGAGGAGCGGTGAGGGGCTGCTGTAGCGGTTGGCGTGGAAATATCCCCATTGGACCCAGCGCAAGGTGCTGAGGGGGATCGGACGGTTGTTCGGCCTGCCGGTGATGTTTGTGGCATCGTGACGCAGAATGCCCGTGACCTCTCTCCGGAACTGGCGTTTCCGGAGATCCGCATCTTCACGCCGATCCAATTCCTGCGCGAGGAGAGATCGAAATGAGCACTTTGACCATCCGATTACCAGACGACAAGCATGAACGACTGAAAGCGCTCGCCAAGCGCCGCCACATGAGCGTGAACAAGCTCATCGAGGAGCTTTCCACCCAGGCGCTGGCCGAATATGACATGGAGAACCGTTTCCGGCTGCTGGCAGCCCGGGGTTCCCGTGAGCGGGGCTTGGCGCTGCTGGACAAACTGGACGAACAGCTTGGCGACTGAAACCCCAAACCAATTCAGCGAGGCGGTGGCTTGAGCCGGTGTGCCTACATCTTTCTCGACGAGGCTGGGAATTTCGATTTCTCACCCAAGGGAACACGCTATTTTGTGCTGACCAGCGTGAGCACCCGCCGCCCCTTCGCGCCACATGCTCCAATGGATGACTACAAGCACGACTGCCTGGAATTCGGCCTCGATACCGAGTATTTCCACTGCGCCGAGGACAACCCACGGGTGCGTCGTCGGGTGTTCGAGCTGATCGCCTAGTGACGAAGTAGTCCTTGTGTTCGAGCGACCACTTCTTGAACCAGTCTCCCGAAGCTCCCGGCGTGCCCAGGATGTTCTGCCCGGGATCGGAGGCGATCATCCTGTCATGGACGCCGCGCCGCCAGTCGAACCCGCCGCCCAAACCGCTGATGTCCAGCGGATCGCGCCCGGTGGCGAACACCCGGTCGGCCGCATCACCGAAATGCACCCCCTGCGAGAAGTTCCAGCCGACGTTGGCGAGGTTATACAATAATTAATATACTTTTCTCATGAAAAAGATCGTGTTTCTTGGCGACTCGCTGGAGAAGATACGTGATTTTCCAAGCGATGCCAGACAAGACATCGGGTATCAGCTTCACCGAGTCCAGATCGGCATGCTCCCCGATGATTGGAAACCCATGCCAAGCATAGGTAAAGGCGTCCGGGAAATTCGGACGCGAACCAAGGAGGGAGCCTTCAGAACCATTTATGTGGTTCCCATCCGCGATACGCTGTTCGTGTTGCACGCTTTCCAAAAGAAATCGCAGAAAACACCGAAAAAGGATCTGGAAACCGCCGCATACCGTTTGAAACGTCTGAGGACTTCATCATGACCAAACCATTCGACACCCCCTTCGACGCGCTCGCCGACACGCCCCAGGAGGCCATGAACCTCAAGCTCCGGGCGCAGATGATGGACGAGATCCGCCGTTGCATTGAGGCACGAGGTTGGACGCAACAGGAAGCCGCCCGTCATCTCGGCGTGACGCAGCCCCGGATTTCAGACCTGTGTCGAGGGCGGCTGTCCCTGTTCAGCCTCGATGCGCTGGTCAACATGCTGGCCGCCTTGGGAGAGAAGGTGGAGCTGGTCATCCGGGCTGCGTGAGCACCTTGCGTTTCCCCCAATCCCCGGATAATAGAACCCACGGAAACACAACGACAAAGGAAAAAGAACCGTGAACAAATCCAAAGCAGCGTTCTTTGACGCGGAAGTTTACCGGGATTACGATGGCAGCGACGGCCCACTGGAACTTCACTTGGCTCCACCTGGTAAGCGCAAGGATGGGGTTTGGAAGGTTGAACGATTCTGAACTTTCCCTGCGGGTACAAAGGGGCGGCGTTGCCGCCCCTTTGTTTTTCTTCACTGTATGGGCGGCGGGTTGTCGAGGAACCCTGTGGGGTTGAGGTCGAACTGTCGGAACCACTCGTTGGTCTGCTCGTTTCGCCTGTTGCTGGATCACCCAGGCGCCCACCACGGCGTGGAAGCAGCTCCGCTCGATGTTGGGATTGTTCGGCGGCGTGTATCCCGCGGGAAGGCCGGATGAGGAGGTTCGGCATTCTTCACGCCGGACCTTTACCGCAAGCGGGGGAGAGGGATGAAGAGCGCGCGATGCGCGACCCAGGAAAATCAGGCGTTCATGTGCGCGGCGACCTTCTCCGCGTCCGGCGCCTCGATGACGCCCTTTTCGGTGACGATGGCGTCCACCAGGTGGGCCGGGGTGACGTCGAAGACGGGGTTCCAGGCGCCCGCGCCTTCCGCCGCCACCCGGCCGCCGGCGCAGCAGAGCACCTCGTCGGCGGCACGGGCCTCGATGGGGATGGCGCCGCCGTCGGGGCAGTTCATGTCGATGGTGGAGGTGGGGGCCGCCACCATGAAGCGGACGCCATGGGCGCGCGCGGCCAGGGCCAGGCCGTAGGTGCCGATCTTGTTGGCCACGTCGCCGTTGGCGGCGATGCGGTCGGAGCCGACGATCACCCAGCCGATGCCGCCGGCGGCCATGCGCGCGGCGGCGGCCCCCTCCACCATCAGCTCCACCGGGATGCCGTCACGCACCAGCTCCCAGGCGGTGAGGCGGGCGCCCTGCAGCCAGGGGCGGGTCTCGTCGGCATAGACCTTCTCGATCAGCCCCCGGGCGTGGGCGCTGCGGATCACCCCCAGGGCGGTGCCGTACCCGCCGGTGGCCAGTGCACCGGCGTTGCAGTGGGTGATGACGGCTGTGGCGCGCTCGATGAGCCCGGCGCCGAATGCCCCCATGGCGCGGTTGGCCGCCCGGTCCTCGTCGTGGACGCGCTGCGCCTCGGCCAGCAGAGGCGGCTCGGGATCGGCTTCTTCCGGCAGTTCGGCGATCCGCCGCTCCATGCGCGCCAGCGCCCAGCCGAGGTTGACCGCCGTGGGGCGGGCGCCCGCCAGCAACGCCATGGGCTCGCCCATGCCCTCTTTCCATCGCTCTCCAAGGCGCCGCCGGGCGTCGCGCGCCGCCAGCACCACCCCGTAGGCGGCGGTGATGCCGATGGCCGGAGCGCCCCGCACCACCATGGCGGTGATGGCCTCGGCGGTGTCGGCGGCGGTGTCGCAGCGGATGAACCGCTCCTCGGCCGGCAGCAGGCGCTGATCGAGAAGGAGCAAGGCCCCCTCTTCCCAAAGGATGGCGTCGTCGGCGGTGATGGGCCTGGGTGGAGTGAGACTCTTCATGGGGCGTGGGCAACCGGGTTGAAATCGATTATTTTACCCCCCATGGAAGCCGATCTTCTCATCCACGCCCGCTGGATCGTGCCGGTGGAGCCGGCAGGCCGGCTGCTGGAACACCACGCCCTGGCGGTCACCGACGGCCGCATCCTCGCCCTGCTCCCTTCCGACGAGGCGCGCGGGCAGATCGAGGCGGCGCAGGTGGTGGAGCTGCCCCGTCACCTGCTGCTGCCCGGCCTGGTGAACGCCCACACCCACACCCCCATGAGCCTGTTCCGTGGCCTGGCCGACGACCTGCCGCTGATGGCGTGGCTGCAGCAGCACATCTGGCCGGCGGAGCAGGAGTGGGTGAGCGCCGATTTCGTCGCCGCCGGCAGCCGCCTGGCCCTGGCGGAGATGATCCGCGGCGGCACCACCTGCTTCAACGACATGTACTTCTTCCCCGAGGTGACCGCCGAGGTGGCGCGGGCCGCCGGCATGCGCGCCGTGGTGGGCATGATCCTCATTGACTTCCCCTCCGCCTGGGCCGGCGACAGCAATGATTACCTGGAGCGCGGCCTGGCGCTCCACGACCGCCTCAAGGGTGATCCCCTGGTGAAGGTCATCTTCTCGCCCCACGCCCCCTACTCGCTCTCCAACGGCCCCCTGAAACGGGTGCGCACCCTGGCGGCCGAGCTGGAGCTGCCGGTACACATGCACGTGCACGAGACCGCCGACGAAGTGCGCCAGGGGTTGGAACAATACGGCAAGCGTCCCCTGACGCGACTGGACGACCTGGGGCTGCTGGCACCCGACCTGGTGGCGGTGCACATGACCCAGCTCACCGACGAGGAGATCGGCAAGCTGGCGGAGACCGGCGTCAAGGTGGTCCACTGCCCCCAGTCCAACCTCAAGCTGGCTTCCGGTTTCTGCCCGGTGCAGCGGCTGCTGGAGGCCGGCGTCACCGTGGCCCTGGGCACCGACGGCGCCGCCAGCAACAACGACCTGGACATGCTGGCCGAGATGCAGACCGCGGCGCTGCTGGCCAAGGGGGTGGCCGGCGACCCCGCCGCCCTGCCCGCCCACCAGGCCCTGGAGATGGCCACCCTCGGTGGCGCCCGTGCCCTCGGCTTGGAAGACGAGACCGGCTCCCTCCTCCCCGGCAAGCAGGCCGACATGATCGCCGTGGAGTTGGAAACCCTGGAGACACGGCCCCTCTACGATCCGGTGTCGCAACTGGTCTACGCCGCAGGCCGCGAGCAGGTGACCCATAGCTGGGTGGCCGGCCGCCCCCTGATGGCCGGGCGGAAACTGCTCACCCTCGACGAGGCCACCATCCTCGAAGAGGCGCGCACCTGGCAGGCCCGCATCCAGTAGGAGCGGCGTCCTCGCCGCGAACCCGGCATGGCGGAGGGGGTGGTAGAATGAAGCCAACCATCCCGCAACACCCGAACCCCATGCCCCACACCAACGTCGATCCCACCGAGATCAGCAAGTTCGAGGAGCTCGCCGCCCGCTGGTGGGACCCCAACAGCGAATTCGGGCCGCTGCACCAGATCAACCCCCTGCGCCTGGAATACATCGAACGGCAGGCCGGCGGCCTGGCCGGCAAGAAGGTGGTGGACGTGGGCTGCGGCGGCGGCATCCTGGCCGAGTCCATGGCCGCCAGGGGAGCGCATGTCACCGGCATCGACATGGGCGGCAGCAACCTGGAGGTGGCGCGGCTCCATTTGCTGGAGAGCGGCCTGGAGGTGGAGTACCGCCAGGTCTCGGCCGAGCTGCTGGCCGAGGAGCAGCCCGGCCACTACGACCTGGTGACCTGCATGGAGATGCTGGAGCACGTGCCCGACCCCGCCTCGGTGGTGCGCGCCTGCGCCGCCCTGGCGCGCCCCGGCGGCTGCGTGGTCTTCTCCACCATCAACCGCAATCCCAAGTCCTACCTCTTCGCCATCGTCGGCGCCGAGTACCTGCTCCACCTGCTGCCAAAGGGCACCCACGACTACAGCCGCTTCATCCGGCCCTCGGAGCTGGGCCGCTGGATCCGCGAGGCGGGGCTGGAGATGCGCGACCTCACCGGCATGACCTACAACCCCTTCACCCGCGTCTACCGCCTGGACGAACACGACGTGGATGTGAACTACCTGGTGGCCGCAAGGAAACCTGCGGAATGAAAGCTGCATCGGCGGTGCTCTTCGACCTGGACGGCACCCTGGCCGACACCGCGCCCGACCTGGCCGACGCCCTCAACGCCACCCTGCGGGCCTACGGCCTCGATCCCCTCCCCTTCGAGGCAATCCGCCCCCACGTCTCCCACGGCGGCATCGCCCTGGTGCGCCTGGGATTCGGCATGGCGCCGGACGAGCCCGGTTTCGAGGAACGGCGCCAATATCTGCTTGAGCACTACCGCGCCAACATCTGCCGCCGCACCCACCCCTTTCCAGGAATGGAAGAAGTGATAAAGGTTTTGGCCACGCGCGGAATTCCCTGGGGGGTGGTCACCAACAAGCCATCCTGGCTCACCGAGCCTCTGTTGCATCAGCTCCCTTTGCCGGCCACGCCAGGCTGCGTGGTGAGCGGCGACACCTGCCCCGAGCGAAAGCCTCATCCCATGCCCCTGCTGCACGCCTGCGAAACCCTGGCGTGCGACCCCACCACCACTTTATACGTGGGCGACGCCGAACGCGACATCCAGGCCGGCAGGGCCGCCGGCATGGTCACCGTTTGCGCCCTGTTTGGTTATCTGGGCGCGGACGACCAGCCACGCCGGTGGCCCGCCGACCATTTCATCAAACACCCAAAGGAACTGTTGCAACTGATGGACAATGCCCATGAAAATGCTGATTCCCGCTCTTTTTCTGCTCTCGGCGGCAACCGCTGAAGCCGCCACCCCGGCCGACACCTGCGCTGACGCCGGCGGCGCCACCAGCGTGGTCTCCGCCTGTCTGAAAAAGGCCTTGGAAAGCCAGGAAGCGAAGATGAAACAGGCCCTGGAAGCGGTCTCAAAAAACCTGAAACCCCAACGCCAGCAGGAACTCCACAAAATCCAGAGCTTGTGGCGCCAGTACCGCGACGCCAAATGCCGCTTCCTCTACACCCCGGAGGCCGGCAGCGGCGGTCTGCTTGACATGCAGCAGTGCCTGCTGGACGAGACCCGCCGGCGCGTCGAAGAGCTGAACGGCCTGTGAAGCTGGTAAGATAGCCATTCCAGTCGGAACCATCTTCCCGGACATAAATCATGCAGGACTACCACCCCCCAGCCGATCTGCTGAAGGATCGGGTCATCCTGGTCACCGGTGCCGGTGACGGCATCGGCCGCGCCGCTTCCCTGGCCTTCGCCCGCCACGGCGCCTCGGTGGTGCTGCTGGGTAAAACCCTGGCCAAGCTGGAGAAGGTGTACGACGAGATCGAGGCGGCGGGCTGCCCCATGCCGGCCATCTACCCCTTGCATCTGGAAGGCGCATCGCCGCACGAGTACGACGAGCTGGCCCTCAAGCTGGAGGAGACCTTCGGCCGGCTGGACGGCGTGCTGCACAACGCCGCCGCCCTCCCCTACCTCAGCCGCATCAAGGACTACGACGCCGAGGACTGGATGAAGGTGATGCAGGTGAACCTCAATGGCCCCTTCATGCTCACCCAGGCGGTGCTGCCACTGCTGCTTCAGTCCGGGGACGCCTCTATCTTGTTCACCTCCGACAGCGTGGGCCGCAGGGGCAGGGCTTTCTGGGGGGCCTACGCCGCCAGCAAGTTCGGCCTGGAGGGATTGATGCAGGTGCTGGCCGAGGAGCTGGAGAACAGCAACATCCGCGTCAACAGCATCGATCCCGGCCCCACTGCCACCGCCCTTCGCCGCCGCGTCTTTCCCGGCGAGGAGCCGGGCTCGGTGAAGCCGCCCGAGGATCTCATGCCCCTCTACCTCTGGCTCATGGGCCCCGACAGCAGGGGCACCCACGGCCAGGCGCTCGCCTACGAGGAATGACCACCGTTTTTCATCCCCTCAACTCGGTGGAGGCCCACCTGGTGAAGATCCTCCTCGCCGGTGAGGGGATCGAGGCCGAGGTGAGCGGCGACTATCTCCAGGGCGCCATGGGCGAACTGCCGGCATTCGGCACCCTGGAGGTGCGGGTGGCCGACGAGGACGCGCCCCGCGCGCGCGAGATCATCGAGCAGTGGCAGCAGCGGGATGAGAACGACGACGCCTGGATCCCGCCCGAGCTGAGCCCGCCTGATTCACAGTGACGGCTGAAGCCTAAGCTAAGTTAATGAGTCAGCTTACAAAGCTTTCAACCTTGTCGTTTCACCCGGCCAATGACAGGCTTCAGCCTATCACGGCCCTGGCTTGTTCTGGCACGCCTGAGCTTGCTCTTCACTCAAGTGGTGGCTTTAGCTACCACTTTCGCTCCAGAGCGGCGCTCAGCCGCACCAGCCCGGCGCCAGGATCCGCGATCCACCATGAATCAGGCGGGCTGAAATGACCACCACCGATCCCGCCGCCGGCCTCCAGGCCTACGTGGTGGGCGGCTGGGTGCGCGACAGGCTGCTGGGGCTCCACCCCAAGGACCGGGACTGGGTGGTGGTGGGCGCCACGCCCGGGGAGATGGTGCAGCGCGGCTTCCGGCAGGTGGGCAAAGAGTTCCCGGTGTTCCTCCATCCCCTCACCAGGGAGGAGTACGCCCTGGCCCGCACCGAGCGCAAGACCGGCCCCGGCCACAAGGGGTTCGTGGTCCACGCCGCGCCCGATGTCACCCTGGAGGAGGATCTGGCGCGGCGCGACTTCACCGTCAACGCCATGGCCATGACCGCCGAGGGCGGGCTGGTCGATCCCTTCCACGGCGCCGAAGACCTGCGCCGGGGCATCCTGCGCCATGTGAGCCCGGCTTTCGTGGAAGACCCGCTGCGGGTGCTGCGGCTGGCGCGCTTCGCCGCCCAGCTCGATTTCCAGGTGGCCGACGAGACCCGCGAGCTGGCGCGCCAGATGGCCCGCTCGGGGGAGCTGGCCCACCCCACCCCCGAACGGGTCTGGCGGGAGTTGCAGCGGGCCATGGCGGCACCTCGCCCGCGCCGCTTCGTGGAGGTGCTGCGCGAGGTGGAGGCGCTGGCGGCGCTCTTTCCCGAGATCGACACCCTGTT
>JALVUB010000295.1 GCA_027023915.1 Sedimenticola sp. | reverse complement strand
TGGTGCTGGTCAACGCCTTTCTGTTGCAGCTCTTCATTCCCCTGGGTTTTCTCGGCATCGTCTATCGCCAGATCAAGTACGCACTGGCGGACATGGATCTGATCTTCAAGCTGTTGGAACGGCAACCGGAGGTGATGGATGCGCCCGGCGCCCGCCCCCTGCGCATCGGGGGCGGGCGCATCGAGTTCGACAAGGTCGATTTCGCCTACCAGCCCGAGCGTCCCATCCTGCGCCGGTTGAGCTTCGAGGTGCCGGCCGGCGGCAAGGTGGCCATTGTCGGCCACAGCGGCGCCGGCAAGTCCACCATCGCGCGCCTGCTCTACCGCTTCTACGAGGTCACCGGCGGCGCCATCCGCATCGACGGCCAGGATCTGCGCGAGGTGACCCAGGAGAGCCTGCGCGCCGCCATCGGCATCGTCCCCCAGGACACGGTGCTGTTCAACGACACCATCTACTACAACATTCTCTACGGCCGCCCCGACGCCAGCCGCGAGGAGGTGGAGCGCGCCGCGGAGCTGGCCCACATCCGCGACTTCATCGAGAGCCTGCCGGACGGCTGGGAGACGGTGGTGGGCGAGCGCGGGCTGAAACTCTCGGGCGGCGAGAAGCAGCGGGTGGCCATCGCCCGGGTGCTGCTCAAGCGGCCAGCCATTCTCATCTTCGACGAGGCCACCTCGTCACTGGACAGCAAGACGGAAAAGGCAATCCAGGCCACCCTGGCGCAGGTGGCGCGGAACCATACCACCCTGGTCATCGCCCACCGCCTCTCCACCGTGGTGGACGCCGACCAGATCCTGGTGATGGAACAGGGCCGCATCGTCGAGCGCGGCACCCATGCCGCGCTGCTGGCCCTGGGAGGGCGGTATGGGGAGATGTGGGCGTTGCAGCAGAAGGAGGAAACGGAGATGCCGGCAGCGGCTGGTGTGCCGTAGGTCGGGCTTCAGCCCGACCACTACCGGCGCCCTGTCGGACTGAGGGGAACCTCGAAAAATTGCCATCCCGGCAATTTTTCTCTGCGCAAACCGAAAACGCGGTTTCCGGTTTGCTCCATGTTCAATCCCTTGCGTGATTGAACATGGCGGGACTTCCTTGTCCCGCACGGGCACCTCGAATTTTTCGAGGTGCCCTGAAGTCCGACCTACATTCAATGCCTGCAACTGCTGCAGGTCCAGTCGATGAGGGTCTTGCTGTGGAGGTGCTTGCTGATCTCGCAGGCCAGGCAGCGCCAGATGCTGTTGACGACGCCCACCACCACGCCGGTGGCGATCAGCGCCCAGAAGACCTGGTCGATCCACTGCTGGGTCATGACGCCGTCGAGACCGTATATCATGTAGGTGACGAATGAAAAGAGCATGGCCGCCACCAAGCCGATCAGTGTGGCTAACATGGGTCTGTCCTCTTGCTGCGCTCAACTATTTTCAAGCATATTATAGAAAACTAATATATATTCATTGACAAAACGCAATTGTCCGGGTTCCCGTCGCCGTGTTGAGAGCTTTCCTGCATCCTGGCGCCAGCCAGTCACAAGGGTCGGAAGAGAGTCCGCCGCCCACGGTTTTCGGCCTGCTGCGCTCGGCGCGGCTGGTTTTTCCGCTTTCACTGCTGCTTACCGCGGTGGTGGCCGGGTGTGTAGTGACCTTGTACGGCCTGCTGGCGGGCGGGCTCGGCATGGGCGCCATAGTCACGCTGGTGGCCGCCTGCCTACTGGCGCTGGTGGGGCTGGTGATTGCCGGTGTGGAGCTCAAGCGCCAGTTGCTCAAGCCGCTGGTGACGCTTGAGGCTTCGGTGGCGCAGGTTTCCCAGGGCGAGCCAGGTGCCACGTTGCCCGACACCGACACCGGCGTGCTCAGCGGCATGGTGCGCGACATCGACTCCATCTCCGAGGAGCTGATGGAGTTGTACGAGGACATGGACAGCCGCATCGCCCGCCACACCACCCGCCTGGCGCAGAAGACCGCCTCCCTCAAGATCCTCTACGACGTGGCCGCCGCCATCAATCGCGAGGAGAATCTGGATGCCTTGCTGGTGCGCTTCCTGCGGGTGCTCAAGGAGATGGTCAACGGGGTGGCCATCAGCGCGCGGGTGGCGCAGGAGGACGGGCGCCTGCGGCTGGTGGGAGCCATTGGTCTTGACGACCGGGTGCGCACCGAGCAGGAGCTGCTGCCGCTGGAGATCTGCACCTGCGGCGCGCCCCTCTCCCCCGGCGACGTGCTGTGCGAGAACGCGGCCTGTTTCTGTCGCGAGAACGGGCGGGAGATGTTCGGACCCGACGAGGTGGAGCTGGTGGAGGTGCCACTGGTGCATCACGGCGACACCCTGGGCTGGTACCGTATTTATGTCAAGCGGCCCGGCGTCTCCCAGCGCGAGGATATTCTTGACCTGCTGCAAACCATCGGCAGCCACCTGGGGATGGCCATCGCCAAGCAGCGCTCGGACGAGGAGGCGCGCCGCCTCTCCATTCTGGAAGAACGCAACGCCCTGGCTCACGAGCTGCACGACTCCCTGGCCCAGACCCTGGCCAGTCTCCGCTTTCAGGTGCGGATGCTGGAGGATGCCCTCGACCAGGAGGGCGCCTGCGAGGTGGCGCTGCGCGATCTTCAGCGCATCCGCAACGGCATGGACGAGGCCCACACCGAGCTGCGCGACCTGCTCACCAGCTTCCGCACCCCGGTGGATGGCCGTGGGCTGGCGGTGGCGCTGAAGAACCTGGTGGAACGCTTCTCCGCCGAGACCGGCATTGCCGCCTATTTTCAGCAGCAGGGCGGCCAGGTGAAGCTCTCCTCTTCCGAAGAGATGCAAATGCTGCGCATTGTGCAGGAGGCCCTGGCCAACATCCGCAAGCACGCGCGGGCCCATACCGTGCGGGTGCTGCTGGATTGCGCCGGCGGCGCCTACAAACTGCTGGTGGAGGACGACGGCGTGGGCTTCTCGGGCGAGGCGCGCCAGGGCCATCCGGGCGAGCACATCGGCCTCTCCATCATGGAGGAGCGGGCGCGCCGACTGGGTGGCGAGCTGAGGATTGAGAGCGAGCCGGGCGAGGGCACGCGGGTGGAGCTGATCTACCAGCCGAGCCTGCCCGGACAGGATATTCGTCAGGCATGGATATAGCGAGGTCTCCCATGCGCATCCTTCTTATAGACGACCACGCGCTGTTCCGCATCGGGCTTCAGGAGCTGTTGGAACGGCGCGGCCTGGAAGTGGTGGCGGCGGTGGGTGACTGCGAGGCGGGCGTGGAACAGGTGCAGTCGCTCAAACCCGACGTGGTGCTGCTGGACATGCGCATGCCGCAGATGAGCGGGTTGGAGGTGTTGCGCCTGTTGCGCGAACGTGGGGCGGAAATGCCCATCGTCATCCTCACCACCTCGCGCGAGGAGAACGACCTCATTGCGTCTTTGCAATGCGGCGCCCAGGGATACCTGCTAAAAGACATGGAGCCGGACGACCTGATCCAGGCCCTGAAGCGCATCCTCTCCGGCGAGACGGTGGTGGCGCCCGAGCTTACCGTGGCCTTGGCGCGCGCGGTGCGGGGCGAGGAACCGGCGGCGGTACCCCAGGCCATCGAGCAGCTCACCCCCCGCGAGCGGG
>JALVUB010000294.1 GCA_027023915.1 Sedimenticola sp. | reverse complement strand
CAGATGCGCCTGTCGGCCACCAAGGCGATCCTGGAGCGCCACGACACCATCATCGTGGCCACCGTCTCCTCCATCTACGGCCTGGGCGACCCGCGCCAGTACATGGCCATGCTGCTCCACCTGGTACGCGGCGACACCATGGACCAGCGCGCCATCCTGCGCCGCCTGGCGGAGATGCAGTACAGGCGCAACGACCTGGAGCTGGCTCGCGGCACCTACCGGGTGCGCGGCGACGTCATCGACATCCACCCGGCCGAATCGGACGACGAGGC
Organism: Sedimenticola sp.; assembly: GCA_027023915.1. Taxonomy (GTDB): domain Bacteria; phylum Pseudomonadota; class Gammaproteobacteria; order Chromatiales; family Chromatiaceae; genus Thiolapillus. Next base: position 3,317 of record JALVUB010000294.1, on the reverse strand, counting down.
GGTGCGGGTGGAGCTGTTCGACGACGAGATCGAGTCCATCGCCCTGTTCGACCCCCTCACCGGCGAGGTGCTGCGGCGGGTGCCGCGCTACACCGTCTATCCCAAGACCCACTACGTCACCCCCCGCCAGACCATCCTCGAGGCGGTGGACCGGATCAAGGCGGAGCTGAAGGAGCGACTGGCGCAACTGCGCGACGCCAACCGGCTGCTGGAGGCGCAGCGGCTGGAGCAGCGCACCAACTTCGACCTGGAGATGATGCTGGAGCTGGGCTACTGCACCGGCATCGAGAACTACTCCCGCTACCTCTCCGGGCGCGCCCCCGGCGAGCCGCCGCCCACCCTGTTCGACTACCTGCCCGACGACGCCCTGTTGGTGGTGGACGAGTCCCACGTCACCATCCCCCAGCTCGGTGCCATGTACAAGGGGGACCGCTCGCGCAAGGAGACCCTGGTGGAGTACGGCTTCCGCCTTCCCTCGGCGCTCGACAACCGCCCCCTGCGATTCGACGAGTTCGAGGCGCGCGCCCCCCAGACCATCTACGTCTCCGCCACCCCGGCCGAATACGAGATCGCCCACTCGGGCGAGGTGGTGGAGCAGGTGGTGCGCCCCACCGGCCTGGTGGACCCCGAGGTGGAGGTGCGTCCCGCCGGCACCCAGGTGGACGACCTGCTCTCCGAGATCAACGCCCGCGTGGCCCAGGGCGACCGGGTGCTGGTGACCACCCTCACCAAGAAGATGGCCGAGGATCTCACCGACTACCTGCTGGAGCACGGGGTGAAGGTGCGCTACCTCCACTCCGACATCGACACCGTGGAGCGGGTGGAGATCATCCGCGACCTGCGGCTGGGGGTCTTCGACGTGCTGGTGGGGATCAACCTGCTGCGCGAGGGGCTGGACATGCCCGAGGTCTCCCTGGTGGCCATCCTCGACGCCGACAAGGAGGGTTTCCTGCGCTCCACCCGCTCCCTGATCCAGACCATCGGCCGCGCCGCCCGCAACGCCCGTGGCAAGGCGATCCTCTACGCCGACACCGTCACCGGCGCCATGCGCCAGGCCATCGACGAGACCGAGCGGCGGCGGGCCAGGCAGATCGCCTGGAACAAGCGCCACGGCATCACCCCCGAAACCGTGCGCAAGAAGGTGGCCGACATCATGGAAGCGGGCGCGTCCGGCGCCGGCCAGCGGGTGCCGGCCCGGGTGGCCGAAGAGGCGGCCACCTACGGCAACCTCTCGCCCCGCGAACTGGCCCAGCGCATCGACGCGCTGGAAGAGCAGATGTACGAGCACGCCCGCAACCTGGAGTTCGAGGAGGCGGCCAGGATCCGGGACCAAATCAGGGAGTTGAAGGAGACGGGGATGGTGGCTTGAAACCGACAGTGCTTTTTCGCGTCGAGCCGCCGATTTTGGTCACTTGCGACTTGCGGCAATAAACGGGCTGGTCTTCCAGGGGAGCTACAAGTACTTTCCCGGAACAATCTTCATCATCTTTCAACTCCTTCCAACAGCCTCCCTTGTACCAGAAATTTGGTGGTGAACAGCTGTCCTGGAGATAGGCATGTCGTGTATTTGAAGGAGATTGAGCCTGGGCAGGTGCTATGACGGCGCTGGTTGCAACAGCAGAAATCAGTGCAAGTAATTTGATCGAATAGCTCATGACGAACAGCATTATCCAGTAGTCAAACCTTGTGGTTTTGGAAACCCCTGCAGTAATCGGGTCGGGGGGAGACAAGATACGGGTTCACGGATTTAATCAGAGGTTTCTTTGACATTAAAGAAGATCTGAAAAATTCAGACCTTTCTCAACTGCCGTCGAAACCGCCAAACGCCGAAGCCGAACAGCAAGCCTCCCAACAGACTCAGCCCAAGGATCGAATCCCACAGCAGCCGTGGTCCGGCACCTTTCAGCAAGATGCCGTAGGCCATTTCGATGAAGTACGAAAGGGGCGAGAGGGCCATGGCGCGGCGCAGGAAAACAGGCATCGCCTCGGGTGGCGTCCAGGCGCCGGATAGGAGCAGGATGGGCATCATGATGAGGATCACCAGCATCACCACCTGGCCCAGACTGCGGCTGATGGTGGCGATGAACAGCCCCAGGCCGGTGGTGGCGAAGACATAAAGGGCGGTGACCGCGAAGAAGAGGGTGGCGCTGCCCTTGATGGGTAGATCGAACGCGGGGCGGAGCATCAGAAAAAGGCTTACCGCCGTGCCAGCCAGAACCACCAGCCCCATTGACAGCACCTTGGGCAGCAGGATCTGCGCCGGCGTGAGCGGCGACACCGCGAGCTGTTCGATGGTGCCGCGCTCTTTCTCCCGCACCGCCGCGGCGGCGGGCAGCAGGAGGGAGAGCATGGTGATGACCGTCAGTAATTCCGAAATGGCGATGAACCAGGAATCCCTCTGATTGGGGTTGTACCAGACGCGGTGGCGGTCGAGCACCCTGGGCAGGGTTTCCAGTTTCAGCCGCCCGTGCAGCGCTTCGGCCTTTTCCTGGCTGAAGCGGGCGACGATCTGGGCGGCGTAGGTGGTCACCAGGGTGCCGAGCATGGAGTTGGTGGCGTCCACCCGCATCTGTACCGGCACCCGCCGACCGTGTTCCAGGTCACGTTCAAAATTAGGGGGAATGTCGAGCACCGCCAGCACCTTGCCGGTATCCAGAAGTTCCAGGGCCTGGCGGCTGTCGCGCACGGTTCCTTTCAGGTCAAACCAGGGGGGCTGGAAACGGTGAATCAGCTCGCGCGACGTGGCGCTACGGTCGTGATCCAACACCGCCAGAGAGGCGTGACGAAGGTCCAGCCGGATGCCGGAGGCGGCAATGTAGATGTCGGCGGTGAAGAAATAGACGATTACAACCAGCAGGATGGGGTCGCGCGAGAGCTGTTTCAGCTCCTTGATGGTCATGGTGAAAAGACGTTGCAGCCAGGTCATCGTTTCGGCCTTTTGTGGAACAGCATCAGCCCCATGATCCAGATCACCATGGCATAAACCGTCAGCGCCGCCACCGGCTCCCACAAGCCGCGCCAGCCCAGTCCCTTGAGAAACACTCCCCACACCGCGTGCAGAAAATAGACGGCGGGAAACAGATGGGTTTCAAACCGCGCTTCCGCGCTCATGGACTCGATGGGCACCAGCAGGCCTGAGAAGAGCATGGCGGGGATGAAGGTGATGACGATGGTGAGCAGGGCAGCGGCTGCCTGGGTACGTACCAGCAGCGACACCAGCAGGCCGATGCCGGTGGTGCAGATCACGAACACCAGGGAAGCGGGCAGGTAAAAGACCAGGCTGCCCTTGAAGGGAGTGCCGAAGACCAGTATCACCA
>JALVUB010000293.1:4959-15966 GCA_027023915.1 Sedimenticola sp. | reverse complement strand
ATTTTCTCGTTTCTTTCCCGAAGCCGAAGGCCTTGGGCCAAGCCAAGGACTCGAACCCTCGATGGGTCAATTGAAGAAGGCCTGAAGAATTCAGACTTTCCTCCGGGGATCTCAAAAAATTGTCATTCCGGCAATTTTTCTCCACGCAAACCGCGTTTGCGGCGCGATGACTCAAGGCTATCCCTGGCTTTGTCGGGGTGCGCCCCGCCTGCCGGTTTGCCGGTACAATAATCGGAATGGATCGAGCCAATGGCAATGAGGCGCTGGTTGAGGCGCTGGATCGCTGGTTTCAGACCGACCTTGGAGCGTTGGTGCTGGAACAGGAGCGGAAGCGTCTGGCGCCTGTCGTCGAGGGCCTGTTCGGCTATTTTCTGGTGGAAGTCAGTCCGCTATGTCGGCGGTTTGACTATCTTCAGAGTTGCCCCATCGGGCGCCGGTTCCATGTCGGCACCTGTGTCAGAGGAAATGACGTGCTGGCGCTGCCTGAGCGGCTGCCCTTGGCTTCCGACCTTATCGACGCGGTTGTGCTGCCTCACACACTGGATTTTGCGGAGAATCCACACCAGGTGCTACGGGAAGTGGAGCGGGTGCTTATCCCGGAAGGTCGGGTGGTGATTGTCGGGTTCAACCCCTGGAGCCTGTGGGGCCTGTGGCGTTCCATGCCTGGGGCGGGGCGGAAGCTGCCCTGGCGTGGTCACTTCATCTCCAGCGCACGGGTGGGAGACTGGCTCTCGCTGCTGGGGTTTGATCTGAATCAGACGGAAACCTTTCTTTTCCGGCCGCCATGGAAACGCGCTTGGCTCATGCGCTGGGCGCGGCTCATGGAGAAGACGGGGGCGCGATTTTGGCCTCGCCTGGCGGGCATCTATATCGTGGTTGCCACCAAGCGGGTTTCCACGCTCACGCCCATCCGGCCCCGCTGGCGTCTGCCGCGCAAGTTGGGTAGGGCATCGGTGGAACCCGTGGCCAATCTGGTGGAAAAGCGAAATGGCTGAAGAGGAAGTGGTAATGCTCTATACCGACGGTGCCTGCAAGGGCAATCCTGGCCCCGGCGGTTGGGGGGTCTTGTTGCGTTATAAGGGCGTGGAGAAAGAACTTTGCGGCGCCGAGCAACACACCACCAACAACCGCATGGAACTGATGGCTGTGATTAACGGGCTGAAGGCGCTTAAGCGGCCCAGCCGGGTGCGTATCGTCACCGATTCCCAATATGTGAAGAACGGCATGGAGCAGTGGATTCATAAATGGAAGCGCAACGGCTGGCGTACTGCTTCCCGCCAGCCAGTGAAGAATGCCGATCTGTGGCAGGAACTTGACAAGCTGGTGAACCAGCACCAAGTGGAGTGGCAGTGGGTGAAGGGACATAGTGGTCATGCGGGGAACGAGCGGGTTGATGCTCTGGCAAACCGCGCCATCGAAGAGTTGAACTCATGAATCGTCAAATCGTGCTGGATACGGAAACCACCGGCCTGGAGCCGGAGCAAGGGCACCGCATCATTGAGATCGGCTGTGTGGAGCTGGTTGACCGCCGCCCCACCGGCAATGATTTCCACCAGTATCTTCAACCGGATCGCCTTATTGACGCCGGCGCCGAGGAGGTGCACGGCATCACTAACGAGTTTTTGGCCGACAAGCCCCGTTTTGCCGATATCGTGGAGGACTTCATCGGTTATGTGAAAGGAGCGGAGCTCATCATTCACAATGCGCCTTTCGACGTGGGTTTCATCAACGCGGAGCTGGCGCGGCTGGACGGTTGGGAGACTCTGGAACACTACTGCAAGATCACCGACACCCTGGTGATGGCGCGCGAGAAGCATCCCGGCCAGCGCAACAGCCTGGATGCGCTCTGTGGTCGTTACGAGATCGACAACTCCCGCCGGCAGAAACACGGCGCCCTGCTCGATGCCGAGATTTTGGCCGAGGTCTATCTCGCCATGACCGGCGGCCAGTCGGTGCTCTCTCTCGATGCCACGGGAGATGGCGCAGGCGAATCGGCAGCCGGGGCCATCCGCAGGGTGTCGGCCGACCGGCCTCCGCTGCCGGTGGTGCGCCCCCATGAAGATGAGCTGGCCCTGCACCGTGAGGTGTTGGATATGATCCAGCAGGTCAGTGGCGGCAACTGTCTGTGGCTCAACACCGAGAAAGCGTAGCCACGTGGTAACATCGACCGCCTTTCAATATTCCGGGAAAGCTGTTCATGAATCTTGCTGAACGCTTGCGTTTCGGCACCTTCCAGTGGCGGGCTGCCTTGCTGCTGGGCCTGCTTTGGTTTCTTCTGCTTGGCTATCGCGATCTCATCGATCCAGATGAGGGACGTTATGCTGAGATCCCCCGGGAGATGGTTGCGAGCGGCGATTGGGTGACACCCCGGGTGGACGGGTTCAAATATTTCGAAAAGCCGGCGCTTCAATACTGGACCACCGCTGTCAGCTACGAGCTGTTCGGCCAGAGCAACGCCACCGCGCGCCTTTGGACGGCGCTCATCGGCTACCTGTGTGGCCTTTTCGTCTGGTTTCTGGGCGACAGGCTGTATGGTGGGAAGACGGGCTTTTATGCTTTTCTGGTCACCATGAGCAGCCTGTTGTTTGCGGCCATGGGTCACATACTCACCCTGGACATGACCGTCTCCGCCTTTCTGGTGTTCGGCGTGGGCGCTCTGGTGCTGGCCCAGTTTCGCCGGGAGGATGCGGGTCATGTGCGTGGCTGGATGCTGGCGGGCTGGGCCATGCTGGGGTTGGCGGTGCTCTCCAAGGGGCTCATTGGCTTGGTACTGCCGGGCGGGGCGGTGCTCTTTTACAGCTTGTGGCAGCGTGATTGGGGGTTGTGGCGCCATCTCCATCTGGTCAAGGGACTGCTGTTGCTGCTGGCCGTCACCGCGCCCTGGTTCGTGTTGGTGAGTCTGCGCAATCCGGAATTCGCCCATTTCTTTTTTATACACGAGCATTTCGAACGCTACACGACCACAGAGCACCACAGAGACGGGCCGCTGCTCTATTTTGTCGTCATCTATCTGCTTGGCGTGGTGCCCTGGCTGGTGTCGGGGGTGCGCGTGCTCTTTCGTCCGGGGCTTTCCTGGAAGCGGGGGGACGGAGCCTTTGATGCCGAGCGTTTTCTCTGGGTGTTCGTGGCCTTCACTTTGGTTTTTTTCTCTTTGGGCCATTCCAAGCTTCCGGCCTACATTCTGCCGGTGATGCCGGTGGTGGGACTCTTCATTGGTCGCCGGCTGGCGGAACATCCCCGCGAACGCCGGTGGGACGGCTATGTGGCGCTGGCGGGTTGGGCGGTGCTTTTGCTTGCGGCCGTCTTCATCACCAAGGGCAGCAGCGATGTCATCCCCCCGAAACTGCTGGTAAACTACCGCACCTGGGTTTTGGGCGGCGCCCTGGCCATGGTCTTGGGCGGGATGGCTCTGTTGAGGTGGCGGGGCGCGCTTTCCATGACGGCGGCCAGTCTGCTGTTCCTGCTCGCTTTTCAGCTTCACCTTTGGGGGTTCCAGGAGATCGCGGTATCGCGCTCCAGCCGTCAGGTGGCCGATGCCATCCGCGCCCACGGGCTGGATTCAGTGCCGGTCTATGTGGTGGATACCTATCCCCACTCCCTGCCGTTTTATCTTGGAAAGAATGTGCGGCTGGTGAAGTTCGCCGGTGAGTTGTCCATGGGAATCCAGGCGGAACCAGAGAAGTGGATTCCAGACCTGAAAGGCTTTGCCAGCCAGTGGAAAGCTCAGTCGCAGGCGGTGGCGGTTTTCGGTCCGGATTTGCTGCCGCAACTTAACAAGATGGGATTACCCATGAAAAGGATCTTTACCGGTCCCAGATACATTGTGGTTGCCAGAAGATGACGCTTCCCGCATTTGCGTTGATTCTGTTGGGCGTTTTGCTCAACGCCGTGGCCCAGCTCGCGCTCAAGGCCAGCGTGGCCGGCATGGGGGCATTGAGCCTTACTCCCGAAACCGCCTGGCCGCTGTTCACCAGGCTGGCGTCGGAGCCCTGGCTGTGGGTGGGGCTGGGGTGTTACGGCATCAGCGTGGTGGTCTGGATTCTGGCGCTCTCCCGGGTGGATGTGACCATCGCCTATCCCATGCTTTCCATCGGTTATGTGGTCAACGCCCTGGCGGCGTCGGCGTTGCTGGGCGAGGCGCTTACCGCCGGGCGCATCGCCGGCATCGGCATCATCATTCTCGGCGTCTTCATTCTGGCCCGCTCATGATTCCTTTCACCCGACCCACCATTGGCGACGAAGAGGTGGCCGCCGTGGCCCGGGTGCTGCGCTCCGTCTGGATCACCACCGGACCCAAGGTGGCCGAGCTGGAAGTGGCTCTGGCCGATTATCTTGGCGGCGGCGTCGGTGTGCGCTTGTTCAATTCCGGCACCAGCGCCCTGGAGGCGGCGCTGCTGGCCCACGACATCGGTCCCGGCGACGAGGTGATAGTGCCGGCCATGAGCTTTGTCGCCACCGCCAACGTGGTGGTGCGGGTGGGCGCGCGGCCGGTGTTTGTTGACGTGGATCTGGTGAGCCGCAACCTTGCTGTCGAAGCGGTTGCCGCCGCTGTCACTCCAAGCACCAAGGCGGTGATTCCGGTGCATTTCGCCGGTCGCGCGGTGGAGATGGCGCCCATCCACGCGCTGGCGGAACGCCACGGCCTGTTGGTGCTGGAGGATGCCGCCCAGGCCATCGGCACCGAATACCAGGGCCGGCGCATCGGCAGCAGCGGCAATCCGGTCTGTTTCAGCTTTCACCCCAACAAGAACATCACCACCATTGAGGGCGGGGCGCTGGCGTGCAGCGACCCGGCGGTGCTCAAGCGGGTGGAGCGCATCCGGTTCCACGGCATCGAGCGCGATGACGAAGGGCTGATCTCGGTCTCCGAATGGGGTGGCAAGATGAACCTCCCGGATGTGGGTGCCGCGCTGGGACTGGTGCAACTGCCGCGCCTGGTGGATTTCAATCAGCGGCGACGAGAGTTGGCGTTGCGTTATCTGGAAAAGCTGCCCCGCCACCCGGCGCTGGTATTGCCGGAGGATGTGCCCGGTCACAGCTGGCACATGTTCTGCGTCTGTCTGGACGCTGAATCCATCGGCATGAGCCGGGGCCAGGTGATCGACTGGTTCCGTCAGCGCGGTGTGGGGCTGGGCATCCACTATCCCGCCATGCACCTCTTCCCACTCTACCGCCGCTATGGCTACCGCGAGGGCGATTTTCCCAACGCCGAGCGCATCGGTGCCCAGACGCTCACCCTGCCGCTCTTTCCCACGCTCACCGACGAGGAGCAGCAGCAGGTGTGCAATCTTTTCCATGAGTTGCTGGAGGAGGGGGGCCGTGGCTGAGAACGGTGTCGAGATCTCCATCGTCATTCCGGTCTATAACGAGGAGGCGGTGCTGGAGAAGCTGTTTCAGCGCCTCTATCCGGTGATGGACGATCTGGAACGCCCTTACGAGATCATCTTCGTTGACGACGGCAGCAAGGATCGCTCGCCCGCCATGCTGCGCGAGCAGTTCCAGCACCGTCCCGAGGTGACCCGGGTAGTGCTGCTGCGGGCCAACGCCGGCCAGCATGCTGCCTTATTGGCGGGCTTCGAGCAGGCGCGTGGTCGCTATGTCATCACTCTGGACGCGGATCTGCAGAACCCGCCGGAGGAGATACCCCGCATTCTGGAGAAGATGGACGGGGGCCACGATTACGTCGGTTCCATCCGCCGCCATCGCCAAGACAGCAAGTGGCGTCATTACGCCTCGCGGGCCATGAACGCCCTGCGCCGCCGCATCACCAACATCGTCATGACCGACCAGGGTTGCATGTTGCGCGGTTATCACCGCGACATCATCCGCGCCATTCTCGACTCGCACGAAAGCAACACCTTCATTCCCGCCCTGGGTTATCTTTTCGCTCGCAACCCGGTGGAGATAGTGGTGGAACACGAGGCGCGCGCCGCCGGCGAGTCCAAATACTCACTGTTCAAGCTGATCCATCTCAACTTCGACCTGATGACCGCCTTTTCCATAGTGCCTCTGCAACTCTTTTCGGTGGCGGGCATTCTGGTCTCTCTGGCCTCCATGGCCTTTGTGGTATTCCTTTTCATCCGGCGGCTGATCGTCGGTCCCGAGGCGGAAGGGGTTTTCACTCTGTTCGCTATCAGCTTTTTCGTCATGGGCATTCTGCTCTTCGCGGTGGGTATCCTGGGTGAGTACGTGGGGCGCATTTACGTGCAGGTGCGTGACCGGCCGCGCTATCTGATAGCCGCGGTGCTGGAGCAGCGGAATGAAGAAGAGGAGCAGAAGTGAGCCGGTCTGTGGTGCTCTTCGGTTATCATGAGGTCGGCGCGCGAGGTCTTGAAGCGCTGCTTGCCCAGGGCATGGATGTGCGCCTGGTGGTGACTCATGAAGACGATCCCGACGAAGAAATCTGGTTTTCCAGCGTGGCGGAGCTGGCGCGGCGCAACCACATTCCGGTCATCACCCCGGACGATCCCAACACGCCCGAGGTGATCGGTCAGTTGCGCCATATGCGGCCCGACTGGCTCTTTTCCTTCTACTACCGGCGCATGCTGGGGAGTAAACTTCTCTCCCTGCCACGTCAGGGGGCGCTCAACCTGCACGGCTCGCTGCTGCCCAAATACCGGGGACGGGTGCCGGTGAACTGGGCGGTGCTCAACGGCGAACAGGAGACCGGCGCCACCCTCCACCGCATGGTGGAGAAGCCCGACGCCGGCGCCATTCTCGACCAGCAGGCGGTGCCCATCCTGCCCAACGACACCGCGTTCCAGGTGTTCCGCAAGGTGGTCTGCGCCGCCGAGATGGTGCTGGCGCGCACCCTGCCCAAGCTGCTGGACGGCAGTTGGCGCGAGACGTCGCAGGATCTCTCCGCCGGCAGCTATTACGGTGGCCGGCGCCCGGAGGACGGCCGCATCGACTGGTCCCAGGAGGCCTGGCGGATACACAACCTGGTGCGCGCCGTGGCGCCGCCCTATCCGCCGGCCTTCTTCGACCACGACGGCCACCGCATCCACCTGCTGGGAAGCTACTGGCGGGATGAGCCGGCGGCAGGCAGCGGGCCGCGCCTCTATTGGGAAGAGGGCCGGCTCTATGCCGACTGCGTGGACGGCAAGCGGTTCGAGATCACCGCCCTGGATCTCGATGGCCGGGTGCTGGACGAGACAGGGTTTGAAGATATTTTCGGGAGCGAGGCCGTTTTGACAGTGTGACTCGCTGGTCAGGCAAAGCGTGTCCAACCAACGGCGGTTCGGGGTGTTCCCTTCGATTACGGTTTGACAGAAACGACAGGAAAACTTTCGACATGAACGTACTGATACTGGGTGTAAACGGCTTCATCGGCCACCATCTTTCGCGCCGTATCCTCGATACCACGGGGTGGAACATCTACGGCATGGACATGCAGTCCAACCGCCTGGAGGGGATCATCGACCATGACCGCTTCCACTTCTTCGAGGGCGACATCACCATCAACCGCGAGTGGATCGAGTACCACATCAAGAAGTGCGACGTGGTGCTGCCGCTGGTGGCCATCGCCACTCCCGCCACCTATGTCACCAACCCCCTGGGGGTGTTCGAACTCGATTTCGAGGCCAACCTGCCCATCATCCGCGCCTGCGTGAAGTACGGCAAAAGGGTGCTCTTCCCCTCCACCTCGGAGGTGTACGGCATGTCCACCGACCCCGAGTTCCACCCTTACGAGACCAACCTGGTGCTGGGGCCCATCACCAAGCCCCGCTGGATCTACTCCTGCTCCAAGCAGCTCATGGACCGGGTGATCGCCGCCTACGGCCAGCAGCAGGGGCTGGACTACACGCTGTTCCGTCCCTTCAACTGGATAGGCTCGGGCCTCGACAGCATCCACACCCCCAAGGAGGGGAGCTCGCGGGTGGTGACCCAGTTCCTCGGCCACATCGCCCGTGGCGAGGAGATCAAGCTGGTGGACGGCGGCCGCCAGCGGCGCAGCTTCACCGATGTGAGCGACGGCATCTCGGCGCTGATGAAGCTCATCGAAAATCCCGACGGTGTGGCCAGCGGCAAGATCTTCAACATCGGCAATCCCGGCAACGACTTCTCCATCCGCGAGCTGGCCGAGATGATGTTGGAGGTCGCCGAGGAGTTTCCCGAGTACCAGCCCGGCCTGAAGAAGGTAAAGCTGGTGGAGGTGAGCGCGGAGGAGTACTACGGCAAGGGCTACCAGGACGTGCCCAACCGTGTGCCCTGGATCGGAAACACCCGCGAAGAGTTGGGCTGGGAGCCCCAGGTGGAGATGAAAGAGATCCTGCGCAAGATCTTCGACGCCTACCGCAAGGAGATCGCCAGCGCCAGTGCGTTGTTGGATTGAGTAAACGAAGCTCCTGAAACGATAGTTGTTACCTAATTCCTTTTGTGTTAGTTTTCCATAACACTGTTTCCTTAAGGGTTCCTTAAGGAAGGGGAATCATGGTGACGGGCGGAGCCCCGGGTTCAATTAGGAATGTTTCTCATGACCATCGCGCTGAAAGTTGATGTGGATACTTACCGGGGTACCCTAGAAGGCGTGCCGCGTTTGCTCGATCTGTTTGACCGTTATGGTGTGCGTGCCACCTTTCTTTTCAGTCTGGGCGCCGATCATACCGGGCGTGCCATTCGGCGGGTCTTCCGGCCTGGCTTCATCTCCAAGGTTCAGCGAACCTCGGTAACCTCCCATTATGGCGTCCGGACGCTGATGTACGGCGTGCTGTTGCCCGGTCCCCATATCGGTCGCCGCGCCGCGCCCATTCTGCGCGAAGTGCGTGATCGTGGTCACGAGGTGGGTGTGCACTGTTACGACCACACCCGCTGGCAGAATTATGTGGCCTGTCGCGGCATGGGCTGGGCCAAGCGCGAGATGTTGCGCGCCATCAATGTCTTCCAGGAGGTGTTCGGCGAGCGGCCCAAGGTGCATGGCGCGGCGGGGTGGCAGGTCAACCCCTTTGTGCCTGTGTTGGAGGCGAAACTGGGTTTTCTCTACGCCAGCGACGTTCGCGGACGCGAGCCCTTCATGCCGGTGAACGCGGAAGGCACGGGTTGCATTCAGCTTCCCACCACTCTGCCCACGCTTGATGAACTGTTGGGTTGGGACGGCAACAAACCGGAAAACGTCCACGAAAAAGTGTTGGAGGCCAGTCGTGAGCCTCTGCCCCACGGCCATGTCTATACCCTCCATGCCGAGTTGGAAGGGCAGAAACTGTTGCCGGTAATGGAGCGCCTGCTGCGGGGTTGGCAACAGGCGGGCGAAGAGATCATCGCACTCGATACCCTCTACAAATCCCTCGATCCCGAGGATCTGCCCCGCAGAAATATTGTTGAGGGTGAAGTGCCCGGCCGTTCCGGCGTGGTGGCCATGGAAGGGTGGGGTGTACATTCCTGAGCGGTCGGATTATCGCTGGCGCTGGCTGACGCTTCTTCTTGCGGTGATCTGGCTTTTTGCCGGCATCACCGGCCATCAACCCTGGAAGCCCGATGAAGCATACAGCTTCGGCCTGATATTGGAGCTGTTACAGGGTGGCGACTGGGTTGTCCCCCATCTGGCCGGCGAACCCTTCCTGGAGAAGCCACCTCTTTATTACCTTACCGCCGCGCTTTTCGCGCGGCTTTTTGGTCACTGGCTGCCGTTGCACGACGCCGCCCGCCTGGCCACCAGCTTCTATCTGATGGTTGCCCTGGCGGCGCTGTGGGGTGCTGGGCGCCGTCTCTGGGGTGAGCGACAAGGCTTTTATGCGGTGTTGTTCGCCATCGGCGCCCTGGGAGGGTTGATCCGGCTTCATCAGGGCATCACCGATGTTGCGCTCTTTGCCGGCATGGCAGTGGCCCTGTATGGATTCGTGCTGTCACTGGAACAGCCTCTGGGCGGTGGTCTGTTGCTGGGCATGGGCGCGGGCATGGCCTTTCTTTCGAAGGGGCTTTTGGGGCCTGGCATGTTGGCCGTGCTGGCATTGGTTCTGCCACTGGTTTCCGGGGTGTGGCGAACCCCTGCTTACGGCAAGGCGCTGCTGACAGCGTTGTTGGCTGCTTCTCCCTGGCTGCTGATCTGGCCGTTGCTGCTCTATCAGCGTTCGCCAGAGCTTTTCCATATCTGGTTCTGGGACAACAACATCGGCCGTTTTCTGGGCAACAGGCTTGGTCCAAAGGGCAGCCCCACCCTCTATCTGCGTATTCTCCCCTGGTACGGGTTGCCGGCCTGGCCCATTGCCTTGTGGATGGCCTGGCGCAACAGAGACAGCCTGCTGCGGCGTCCGGCGCTCACTTTGCCGTTGATTGCGTTTTTCTCCTGGCTATTGATCCTCAGCGCGTCCGCCCAGGGAAGAGAGCTGTATGCCCTGCCGCTATTGTTGCCGCTGTCGCTGCTGGCGGCCGGTGGCCTGGAGCAACTGTCGCAGAGCGCCGCCCGCTTGTGGCGTTGGTCCGCGCTGGTGTTGTTTGGTCTGTCGGCTCTCGGCATTGTCTATCTCTGGCTGATTTCGGTGACTGGCTGGACCCAGGGGTTGCCGCATGGCCTTGGGCGATATGCCACAGCCATCAGCCAGCCGGTCAGGCTTTGGGCGGTGGTTGCCGCGCTTACCGTTCTTGTGGGCTGGCTGTGGCTGCTGATGCGAGCGGGAAGGGGGGGCGTTGATGCTCTTCTGAGCTGGGTTGGTGGGCTGGTTGCCGTCTGGCTGCTTACCATTTTGTTGCTGTTGCCGGTGATTGACCGCATCAAGGGGTACGACCAGGTTATCGGCGAGATGAGCCGCTGGCTCAACCCCCAGGCCGGTTGTGTTGCCGCCAGTCATTTGGGAGAGCCGCAACGGGCCATGATCCACTACTATCTTGGCTTCCGCGTCCGGCGCCTGGAGGTTGATTCCCAGGCGGCGAGCTGCCCGTGGCTGCTGGTTCAAACCGATGGAAAAGAGCCCGCGGGCAGGGCAGGTGGACGAAGTTGTTCCTTCATTTGGAGCGGCAGCCGCCCCAGCGACAGGAAGGAACGTTTCGAGCTCTACCGCTGCCGCTGATTTT
>JALVUB010000293.1:0-4949 GCA_027023915.1 Sedimenticola sp. | reverse complement strand
CTCCATGCGCTTGTGGGGAATGCCCGCATCGTCGAAGACATCGCCAAAAGCGCGAAAACCGGCTTTTTCGTAGAAAGGAATCGCGTCCAGCTGGGCGTTGAGCACCAGCCGCCTCAAGCCCCGGCGTCTTCCTTCCGCCATGATCTCTAGCAGCAGGGCGCTGCCCACGCCGCGACCACGCCAGGCCCGCACCACCGCCATGCGGCCGATGTGTCCCTCCGGCAACAGTCTTGCGGTGGCTATGGGATTGCCCTGACGGTCTTCCGCAAGCAGATGAAAGGCCTTGTCATCCAGGCCGTCCCATTCCAGTGCCGGCGGCACCCCTTGCTCGCGCACGAACACTGCTTCACGAACCAGCTTCAACCCTTTCTCATCTGTTGGCCAGTGGGCCTGGCGGATGCGAAAGGCGTTATTCATGTCGCCACTCAAGCTGACCTTGATTGAACAGTTCGGCCAACAGTTCCAGCCAGGACTCAAGGTGAGGGGCGGGTGGAAGCTGTGTCCGGTCCAGAACGGGCGCGCTGCAAAGCTGTTCCAGCAAGGTTTCCGGCAGCTCCGTGGCCCGCGCCTCGCCACTGGCGAACAGCCAGCTTCCGCCGCCACCGCGCCTGCTCCAGGCCAGGCGGGCAAAGGGATGGCGTTGCAGTCGCGCGCCTTCAAGCAGCTTGTGGTGAACCATTTTTCCAGAAACCGGCTCATCCGGGGGCGCCGTCACGAGGTGAGGCTTGGCTTCCGTCATGAAGCTTCCGAGCCAATGTTCACGCAGCGATTCATCGGTCAGCCACCGATCCAGCGCCTCGAAGGTATGCCGGTACACCGAGGCAGGGATCATGCCCGGCTGGTCGGTCGGCGTTATGGCTGGATCTTCATAGTGTGCTTCAGCCGGCATCCTTTCCAGCAGGAACTGGGCAAAACTGTCCAGCAGCTCTTGATGAGCAGGCGCCCGCAAACCCACCGACCAGTTCATGGTGGGGGTTTCGGCAACCCCCCAATGGGCAACTCCCGGCGGCAGATAGAGCACGTCGCCCTGCTTCAGAACCCACTCCTGCTTCGGCTCGAAGTGGGCCAGAATGCGCACTGGCGGGTCGGGTATCAACGCTTTTGAAGCCGGCGCGGGGTCAATCATCCAGCGCCGAAGTCCACTGCCTTGCACCAGAAAGACATCATAGGTGTCGATGTGCGGTCCCACGGAACCGCCGGGCGTTGCGTAGCTCACCATCACATCGTCGAACCGCCAGGAGGGGATGAAACCGAAGGGTTCCAGCAGCCGCGCCACCTCGGGCAGAAACTTGTCCACATCCTGCACCAGCAGCGTCCAGTTCTCTTCCGGCAATGAAAGAAAGGTTTCCTCGTCGAAAGGGCCGTTGCGCAGCGTCCAGCCTGAGTCTCCATGCCCTGTCACCAGCCGGGATTCGAGTGCCTCCTCGCACGCCAGCCCCGCCAGTTCTTCCGGCGTGAGCGGAAAATCGTATTCCCGCAGCGCGTCCGGCATGTAGAGCGGTTGACGTTGCCAGTAATCCGACAGGAAAGTCTCCAGGCTGATACCGGAAGGAAGGCGCAGCTTCATGTGGGGTGATACTGGTCCATGGCGTCGTGAGCCTTTCATTGTAAGCAAGCGAGGGCTGGCGGGCATGAAAAAACCCGGCGCCTCTCGGCAGCCGGGCGGCTTGCATTGGATTGGTAGCGGGGGCAGGATTCGAACCTGCGACCTTCGGGTTATGAGCCCGACGAGCTGCCAGACTGCTCCACCCCGCAACGGACGCCGCAAATGATACTGAACCTGAGATACTTTGCAAGCGCTATTGCAACCGCCGGGTGCCTGTGGGGCATGCCGGCGCCAGCGGGGTGGGTGGCGTCGGACGGTGGGGAAGATCCCAAGGCGCTGGCGTTGGCGCGCCAGGTCTATTTCGTCAACCATTTCAGCGCCCTGGACAATGTCCGCTTTGGCGACCGGCGTCATCCGGTGGTGCTGGTGGACAGCAGCGGCGAGCGGGGGCTGCGGGTGACCACCATGGTGCGCCATCTCAACAACCACATGCACCGGAAAGGCATCGCCGCGCGGGATCTGGTGATCTTCACCTCCGGCAAGCTGCGGGGCACGGGTATTCTGGTCACCGAGCCGGCCGATCCGGGGCGGCCTCTCTCCTTCTCCATCTGGCTGCCGGCCCTGCGCAAGATCCGGCGTCACTCCCAGCCCGACCAGGGGGACAGCTGGGGCGGCAGCCTTTTCACCTATGGCGACATCTATCTGCGCAAGCCCGAGGACGAGCACCACGAGCTGCTTCCGCCCCGATCCTTTCCGGGCTGTCTGGAGCCGATGAAGATACCGGCGGCGGCCCACAACCGCTTTTTGCGGGAACTGCCCCAACGGCGTTGCGACTTGAAAGGGAAAAGGATGACGCGGCTGAAGAGCACCACCCGCTTCGCCAATTGGTGGTACGACTACCGCATCGTGTGGATCGATCCCGTGAGCCACGCCGACTACCGCAGCGTTTATTACAAGGACGGCAAGGCCATCAAAGTGATCGACAAGGACTGGCGCGGCATGGGGCTGAAAGATCCGCGCGCCCAGTATTGGCGTTTCTGGAGCGGCCGCCAGCTTGTCGATGGGCGGCAGGGGATGGCTTTCGTGCCCGAGGAACGAGTGTTCTGGAATGAGAAGGTAAAGCCGCGTCTTTGGAGCGAGGCCACTTTGCGCCGCATAAAGCGTTGACTGCGGGTACAATGGCCAATTGAAAGCAGGAATACAAGGTACACAAGGCCCGTGGCCAGATCGAAAAAGCGAGCGCCGAAAAGGCGCGACCCCTTCCGCGCCCGCGAGGCGCGCAAGTACAAGAATCCCATCCCGAGCCGGGAATTCATCATAGAGACGCTGGAGGCCCAGGGCGCGCCGCTCAAGTTCGAGGAGCTGGCGCGGGTGCTGGGGCTGAAGCACCCTCAGAAGGTCGAGGCGCTCTCCTTTCGCGTCAAGGCGATGCTGCGCGACGGCCAGCTGGTGAAGAACCGGCGCGGCGGCCTCTGCGTGGTCAACCGCCAGGATCTCATCGTCGGCCGGGTCATAGCCCACCCCGACGGCTTCGGCTTCGTCAAGCCGGACGACGGCGGCGAGGACCTTTTTCTGTCGCCGCGGGAGATGCGCCCCCTGTGGAACGACGATCGCGTGGTGGTGCAGGTCACCGGCGTGGATCGCCGCGGCCGCCGCGAGGGGAGCGTGGTGGAGATCCTGGAGCGCGCCCACCACCACGTGGTGGGCCGGGTGCACATGGAGATGGGGGTGGGTTTCCTGGTGCCCGACAACAAGCGCATGACCCACCGCGTCATCATCCCGGACGAGCACCTGGGCGGCGCCCGCGAGGGGCAGATGGTGGTGGTGGAGATCCTCGAACATCCCACCCCGTGGCGCCAGCCCATCGGCAAGGTGATCGAGGTGCTGGGCGAGCACATGGCGCCCGGCATGGAGACCGATGTCGCCATCCGCGCCTACGACATTCCGGTGGTCTGGCCCGACGAGGTGGAGGAGGAGATCGCCGCCCTCACCGAGGAGGTGCCCGAGGCGGCCAAGAAGGGCCGGGTGGATCTGCGCAAGCTGCCTTTGGTCACCATCGACGGCGCCGACGCGCGCGATTTTGACGATGCCGTCCACTGCAAGCGTACCCCCAAGGGGTGGCGGCTGTGGGTGGCCATCGCCGATGTCTCGGCCTATGTGAAACGGGGCTCGGCCCTCGACCAGGAGGCCTACAAGCGGGGCAATTCCACCTACTTCCCCGACCGGGTGGTGCCCATGCTGCCGGAAGTGCTCTCCAACGGCCTCTGCTCCCTCAACCCCCATGTGGACCGGCTTTGCATGGTGGCCGAGCTCTACATCAGCCGGGACGGCAGGATCCAGCGCTCCCGCTTCTACGACGCGGTGATGCGCTCCCACGCCCGCCTCACCTACGACGAGGTGGCGCGGATGCTCTATGAAAAGGACGCCAACCTGCGCAAGCGCCACAAACCGCTGCTGCCCCACCTGCGGGAGCTGGACCGCCTCTACCGCGCGCTGCACAAGGCGCGTGAAAAGCGCGGCGCCATCGACTTCGACACGGTGGAGACCCGCTTCGTCTTCAACGAAAAGGGCAAGCTGGAGGCCATCGTTCCCTACGAGCGCAACGACGCCCACCGCATCATCGAGGAGTGCATGCTGGCGGCCAACGTGGCGGCGGCGCGGCTGCTGGAGCGAAAAAAGATCCCCACCCTCTACCGGGTGCACGAGCGCCCCAGCGAGGAGAAGCTCAAGGAGCTGCGCGAGTTCCTGGGCCAGCTCGGGCTGCGCCTGGGCGGCGGCGACGAGCCCACCGCCAAGGACTATGCCAGGCTGATGGAAGAGGTGAAGGCGCGGCCCGACGCCCACATGATCCAGACGGTGCTGCTGCGCTCCATGATGCAGGCGGTCTACTCGTCGGAGAACATCGGCCACTTCGGTCTCGCCTTTCCCTGCTACACCCATTTCACATCGCCCATCCGCCGCTATCCCGACCTGCTGGTGCATCGCGCCATCCGCCACCTGCTCACCGACAAGCGGCCCGAGACCTTTCCCTACGCCTTCCCGGAGATGGCCACCATGGGCGAACACTGCTCCATGACCGAGCGCCGTTCCGACGAGGCCACCCGCGACGCTGCCGACGCCCTCAAGTGCGAGTTCATGCTCGACAAGGTGGGGGAGGCCTACGAGGGCCTCATCGTCAGCGTCAACAGTTTCGGCATCTTCGTGGAGCTGAAGCCGCTCTACATCACCGGGCTGGTGCACATCACCCAGCTCGATCACGACTTCTTCCACTTCGACCCCGTCTCCCACCTGCTGGTGGGTGAGCGCACCGGCAAGCGCTACCAGCTCGGGGACAGTGTCGAGGTGGTGGTGGCCGCGGTGAACCTGGGCGAGCGCAAGATCGACCTGGCCCTGGCCACAACGC
>JALVUB010000292.1 GCA_027023915.1 Sedimenticola sp. | reverse complement strand
ACGTTGTCCACGTTCCGCAAGGCGTTGCGCAGGCGATCTCCGATGGCCACCAGCACGGTGTCCCCGACTGCGTGCCCCATGGTGTCGTTGATGAACTTGAAGCGGTCCAGGTCGATGTAGAGAACCGCCAGTGCGTGCTTGTTGTGCCGCGCCAACATGATTGCTTGCTGCAGTCGGTCGTTGAACAGGCGCCGGTTGGGCAGCCCCGTAAGCTCGTCGTAATAGGAGAGCCATTGCAGTTGCGATTCGGCTGTTTTGCGGGCGTCGATATTCTGGATCAGCAGCTGGCTGGCGGCGCGGCCGGCAAGGGTGGTGGGGGTACCGCGCAGTTCCGCCCAGAAAGTGCGCCCGTTGGCACGGTACAGCTTGACGTCAAGCGGCTTGGTGTTGTCCTCCTCGGGGTCAAGAATCCACTCTTCCACCATGGCGCGGGACGCTTCGCTGATCCAGTCGCTGAATGGCCGGCCCAGCAGGTCATCGGGTTGTTCCAGGCCCAGCATTTCCAGAATCGCCGGGTTGGCGTAACGCACCACGCCCTCTTCATGGATGATGATGCCGAGCGGCGTGGACTCCACCAGTGTGCGGTGGACCGCCTCGCTCTCTTCCAGGGCGCGCATGTCGCGGTCCCGCATCAGCATCACGGCAACGATTTCCGCAACCTGCTCCAGGAACTGGTAGAGCATTTCCGGCACCTCCCCTCCGGGCCGCAGCACCAGCAGGATCAGCCCCAGCCGCTGACCGCCGTGCTGGATGGGAGTGCAGAGATTGTGTTTATTGGCCACTTCGTCCGGCAGCAGCAGCTTATCCGCCGGCCGGGGGTGGTCGCACAGGGTGCATCTGCCGTCATGGGCCTGTTCACAAAGTTCTTCATCCGCCGGCATGGGAATCCGCTCGCCGGCGGTCGGGCGTTCCATACCGTGGTTGGCCGCCACCCGTAACTGTCCTTCCTCCTCGACGAAGAGCACCCCGGCCTGGTAGGGCATGTTGCAACCGACGTTGAACAAGGTGTCCAGAATCTGTTGCAGCCGTTCGTCCTCCGGCGTCTCCTGCTCGCTGATGGCGCGGATCTTGAGCAGGGTTTCACGGTTCCGCTCCTGATAGAGGCGGGCGCTGATGTCGCGCAGAATGATCGACAGCCTGGTCTCGCCCTGGTCCTCGAAGCCGCTTACGGTAATCTCGCAGGGGAATATGGCGCCATCCTTTTTTTGCGCCTGTATTGCTTGCGTCAGCTCGATTTCGCCGATCTTTCCGGTCAGGCAGGGGGTGTCGGATCCCCGATAGGCGCCAGGTGCCTGAATGGGGCCGGCGATGAGGTCGTTGAGGTTCACGCTGTTCCATTCTTCGTCCTTGTAGCCGAACAGTTCCGATGCCGCCCCATTGGCCAGCAGGATGTGGCCTTCACTGTTGGCCAACAGAATCCCCTCCTTGGCGTGATCGATAATGGTCGCCAGCTTGCTCCGTTCGCTGACCAGCGCGGTGGTTCGGACCTCCACCTCGGCCTCCAGCCGTTCCGCCTCACGGCCGCGCCTGTAGATGGCACGGGCGAGAAGAGCGGTGAGCATCAGCCCCAAAACGAACATTGCCAGGGGGCGTTGGCTGAGAAAGCGGGCCTTCAGGGCAGGCGCGGCGCGGGTGCCCATCTGGAAGCGCAGCCCGCCGGTGATGAAATCGCCTTTCCAGTCGTAGGGCGCGTCTGTTGCTGCTGTCGTGTTTCTGCGACGCGACAGGTGATGCAGCAGGGCAACCTTGCGACCGGCCTGGCGGGTCCAGATATCCACGTCCAGCCCGGCTGGTTTGTCTTCTGTTATCGCTGCCAACAGCAGGTTGGGTGCATCCAGATCGACGACGAACTATCCGGTGGGCTCTTCCTCTGTGGCGAGCAGGATCCGCAGCCGTTTTTGACCCTTGCGGGTGGTTACCAGTTGCAGGCGAGTCTCTCCCGGCAGCAATTTTTCCAGTTGGCTTTTATCCGCCGGCGGCTCCAGCGGCACGCCTTCCCGTCCCCCCTGCGCAACGCTGATGAACTGGTTGCTCTCCCGGTTCATCAGTACCGCCACCGACAGGATTTCACCAGGATGGGCCTTCAGCAGGGCAAGGGCGTTACCTTCGATCTCCTTCTCCGCAAGCGCCTGTTCGTGGGGGCCACCGGGAACGTCTGTGGGTTCCGACCGGTCAACGACGATCTCGTGGTCCAGATAGGCGGCCAGGGCGCGCGCCGCGTCCATGTGTTGCTCCAGAAACAGCTTGCTGTTGTTGAGCTTGGTCTGGCTGCGGTGGTCGATCTCCGCCTGTAACAGCTCTTGTTCCTCGCCATCCAGGCGCAGATAGAGCGCCAGGCTGACCAGCACGCCCACAAGCAGAATGACGATCCAGGCGTGACGCTGATTGCGTGAGCGCCCCAGGTTCCATAAATGGTCAAGGAACCTGACCTTGCCCTTTCCAATCAGCGGGATCAGCAGCGACAGCACCACCAGTCCCACCAGCAGCATGGCCGGCCAGCTCCCGGGCTGCGGCAGCGCGCCCGGCAGATAGGGGGGTTCCTGCCACCGCTTCTGGATGGTCGCCAGCACACCCAGCGCCTTGAGCTTTTCAAGGCTTTTATTGAGTTGTCCGATCAGGGCAGCGTTGTCCGCTCGCGTGGCGAAGCAGAGCGGCATGGGGAAGAGCCCTCCCCGGGCCAGTTCCACCCTGGGATACCGGCCAAGGCGCACCAGATAGAGACCAGGCAGCTCGGCGGCGAAAAAACCATCCACGTCGCCCATGTCCAGCAGCTCGAAACCCTGGGACTTGTTGTCCACCGGCACCTGGAAAAAATCCTCGCGCTCTTTCAACAGCTCGGCGGCGATGTCATGTCGCTGAATGGCGATGCGCTGGCCGGCGAGCCGATCCACGCTGTTCAGATCGCTTCCCTTGTGACGGAATAGGGCCTGGGTGAGCCGGGTGAAAGGTCGCGAAAAGACGTAGCGGCGGGCGCGCGCCTCGGTGCGGATCATCTGCGCAAGATCGACCCGCCCGGCCCGCAGCGCTTCCACCGCCTGGCTCCAACTCATGGGCACGAAGCGGAATTTGATGCCCTCCCGACGACCGATGGCGCGCAGAATGTCCGGCGCCAGACCGCGCACCTTGCCGTTTTCATCGGTGAACTCGTAGGGAGCGAACTCCGCGTCCACGGCCACCACCACCTGGTCGTGATTGGTGCCCGCGGGCGCGGAAAAGGGAATTGTCAGCAAAAAAGCAGCGAAAATGGACAAAAAAAACCCAAACAAGCGCTTTTCACGGCACAAACCGCCCGTTTCGGACTCAACCGCGGTTTCCAGATCGGCGGATGTGCCAGTGGTATTCAATGGCTTGTCCTCTTGCGATTTACTCAGTCTAGCAGGCCGGAAAAATTCTGCTGGCCAAGTCGGATTCTGAAAAAACATCCGAGGCCTTATCTCGGCCTGTACTGGACCCAGTTTGATAACTTTACGTCGTCAAACCTGAAGCAAACCTTAACGAAAGCCAAAAAAGTTCAGTTTTATCACCGGGATTTCTGTTTTTGTGACGGGGGTAAAAATGGGGGGCACAAAGAAGTGAAGGCAAAACCAATGGCGCCAAGCCATTGATTTTGGAGCAACCCACAAACCACGT
>JALVUB010000291.1 GCA_027023915.1 Sedimenticola sp. | reverse complement strand
GGACTGGGTGGGGGAGATCAATCGCGACGCGCTGACGCTCTACATGCGCCACAACTATGTGCCGGCGCCCTGGTCGATCTACCAGGCCATCCACAAGTTGATGCCGGGCACCCTGCTGCGGATCCCGGCGGACTGCCCGCCCGGCCACCTGCCTGATCCGCAGCCCTACTGGTCGGCCATGGAGATCGTGGAGCAGGGCATTGCCGAACCGTTTGAAGGAAGTGACGGGGATGCGGTGGAGGCGCTGGAGTCGTTGCTGCGCGACACCCTGGCGGACAAGATGATCTCCGACGTGCCCCTGGGGGCCTTTCTCTCGGGCGGCTACGACTCCTCCCTGGTGGTGGCCTTGATGCAGTCGCTCTCCTCGCAACCGGTGAAGACCTTTTCCATCGGATTCCACGAAGCGGGGTACAACGAGGCCCATCACGCCAAGGTGGTGGCCGGCCACCTGGGTACGGATCACACCGAGCTTTATGTGACGCCGGAGGAGGCGATGGCGGTGATCCCGCGGCTGCCGCATCTTTACGATGAGCCCTTTGCCGACTCTTCCCAGATTCCCACTTTCCTGGTGTCGCAGCTGGCGCGGCAGCAGGTGACGGTGAGCCTCTCGGGAGACGGTGGTGATGAACTGTTCGGCGGCTACAACCGCTACGCCCAGGGGCGGCAGATCGTGGACCGGTTGCAGCGGTTGCCCGGTAGCGCCCGCCTGCTGGTGGCAAAAGGGCTCAAGGCACTGCCGCCCTCTGCGTGGAACCGGGTCTTCCAGGTGCTGGGGCCCGTGTTGCCCCAGCGGCTGCGGGTGCCCCTGCCGGGCGACAAGCTGCACAAGCTGGCCGGGGTGCTGGGGCGGGGCGGTGACAGGGCCCTCTACAAGGGGCTGGTTTCTCACTGGAGCGAACCGGAAAAGGTGGTGTTCGGCGGCAGGGAGCTGCCCACGGCCCTCACCGACCCGAAGCGCCAGGCGCGGCTGGATGATTTCACCGATTACATGATGTTCACCGACCTGGTGAGCTACCTGCCGGACGACATCTTGGTGAAGGTGGACAGGGCCGCCATGGGGGTGAGCCTGGAGACTCGGGTGCCCCTGCTCGATCACCGCGTGGTGGAGTTCGCATGGCGCCTGCCCAGGCGGCTGAAGGTGCGCGACGGCCAGGGTAAATGGATCCTGCGGCAGGTACTCTATCGTTATGTGCCACGGGAGATCATGGACCGGCCCAAGATGGGGTTCGGGGTGCCCATCGACCACTGGCTTCGGGGGCCGTTGCGCGACTGGGCGGAGTCCCTGCTGGACGAGGGACGACTGCGCCGGGAGGGGTGGTTCGACCCGGCGCCGATCCGCTGCAAGTGGCAGGAGCATCTGTCGGGTGAGCGGAACTGGGCTTACCATCTGTGGGACGTGCTCATGTTTCAGGCCTGGCTGGAGGCGTGGAGTGGTTGATGTTCTTGTCGGGCTGAAGCCCAACCTACAAAGGAGCCCGTGCGTAGGTCGGGCTTCAGCCCGACAGGCCGGGTGACTCGATGCGTCCTCGCCTCCTGTTCGTGGTCACGGAAGACTGGTATTTCGTTTCTCACCGCCTCCCCCTGGCCGTGGCGGCACGGGAGGCCGGTTTCGAGGTGGCTGTGGCCACCCGCCCCGGGGAGGACCGGGAGCGGATCGAGGCCGCCGGCATCCGTTTCCTGCCCCTGGAGATCGACCGGCGCGGCATGAATCCCTTTAATGAGGCGATCTCGGTCATCCGGCTGGCACGGTTGCTGCGCCGTGAGCGGCCGGACCTGGTGCACCTGGTGGCGCTCAAGCCGGTGCTGCTTGGCAACCTCGCTGCGCGGCTGGCGGGGGTGAGGCGCCGGGTTTCGGCGGTGGCGGGCATGGGGTTCCTGTTCACGGGGGAGAAGCGCGGCGGCATGCTGGCACCGGTGGTGCGGAGGCTGCTCGGGCAGGCGCTGCGCGGCAGCCGGGTGATCGTGCAGAACCCAGACGATGCGCGCTTGTTGCAAGAAGACCTTGGCGTTCCTGCCGAAGAGCTGCGGTTGATCCGGGGCGCCGGCGTGGACCTGGAAAAATTCCAACCCTGGCCGGAGCCGTCGGGTACGCCGGTGGTGATGTTGCCGTCGCGCCTGTTGTGGGACAAGGGGGTGGGCGAGTTCGTGGAGGCGGCCCGCCGGTTGCGGGCAGACGGCGTGCAGGCCCGCTTCGTGCTGGTGGGTGCGCCCGATCCTGCCAACCCTGCTGCTGTTCCACGGGCGGACCTCGACCAGTGGCAGGAGGAGGGCGTCATCGAGTGGTGGGGCCACCGGAAGGAGATGGCCACCGTACTGGCCCAGGCGCACCTGGTCTGCCTCCCTTCCTACCGCGAGGGGCTGCCCAAGGTACTCATCGAGGCAGCGGCCTGCGGCCGGGCGATAGTGACCTGCGACGTGCCCGGCTGCCGTGAGGTGGTGGCGCACGACGAAAATGGCCTGCTGGTTCCCTCCCGGGACGCGGCTGCCCTGGCCGACGCCATCCGCACCCTGCTGGAAGATCCGGCGCGGCGCCGCCGCTTGGGAGAGGCCGGCCGGGCGCGGGCCGAGCGGCTGTTCGGCCAGCAGCGGGTGAACGAGGAGACGCTGGCCATCTACCGGGAGCTGTTGGCGGAGAGCCCTGCTTGAGATGACCCCGAATGAGCGTCCAGCCGTCGTCCTGGTTACCGGCGCCTCGGGC
Organism: Sedimenticola sp.; assembly: GCA_027023915.1. Taxonomy (GTDB): domain Bacteria; phylum Pseudomonadota; class Gammaproteobacteria; order Chromatiales; family Chromatiaceae; genus Thiolapillus. Next base: position 13,574 of record JALVUB010000291.1, on the reverse strand, counting down.
TTCATCGGCCAGGCGCTCTGCCGCCGGCTGGGCGCGGCGGACCACCGCGTGCGCGCGCTGCTGAGGCGGGAGCTGGACGGCCCCTGGGACGAGGTGGCACAGTGCCGGCTCGGGACCGATCCGGTGCCGGCTGCCGCGCTCTCCGCGGTGGACACGGTGTTCCACTTGGCCGGCGTGGCTCACAGCCGCGGCGCGCCGGAGGAGTTGTATCGGCAGGTGAACCTGGACGGCACCCGCATGCTGCTGGAAGCGGCGGTGGAAGCGGGGGTGCGGCGCTTCGTCTTTTTCAGCTCGGTGAAGGCGATGGCCGATCCGCCGCCGGAGGAGTGCGTGGACGAGGGTTGGTCGGCCTGGCCGGAGGACGCCTATGGCCGCTCCAAGCGCGAGGCGGAGGAGTTGGTGCTGGAGGCTGCCGACAAGGCGGGCATGCACGCAGTGGTGATCCGGCCCACCCTGGTCTATGGACCGGGGGTGAAGGGCAACCTGCTGAAGATCATGCGGCTGGTGGCGTCGGGTTGGTGCCCGCCGCTGCCGGACACCAACAACCGGCGTTCCATGGTGCACGTGGAGGATCTGTGCGATCTGGCGATGAAGGCCGCATGGGACGAGCGGGCCTCGGGGCGGATCTACATCGCGGCCGATGACCACCCGGTCTCCACCCGGGCGTTGTACGAGGGCCTGCTCAGAGCCCTGGGGCGCAGCTTGCCGCGCTGGCGGTTGCACGCCGGCCTGCTGCGCCTGGGCGGCCGGCTGGGTGACCTGGCGGAAGGCGTGCTGCGCAGGCCGCTGCCGGTGGACTCGGCCATGGTCTCGCGCCTGCTCGACTCGGCCTGCTACAGTGGCCGGCGGGCGATGGAGGAGCTGGACTGGCGGCCGGCGCACGATCTGCTGTCGGGCCTGCCGGAGATGGTGGCGGCGTGGCGGGAACCGGTTGATTGGAGGTGAGGGAGGGCCCAGGACGGCATGCGACTGGAGAAGGCGTACAATGGACTTAAGTCATAGCATCATTACCGGGCATGCGCGACTTCAGATGGATCGGCGGCAAATTTCCGAGCAGGAATTGCGGCACTTGTTGAAAAGCCCGGAGGAAGTGCTGTCCGTTCGCGAGGGAAGGGTTGTAGTGCAGGGCATGAGCGGAAACCATCTGCTGCGAGTGTTTGTGGATGTGGACCGTGATCCACCAGAGGTCGTCACGGCTTATCGAACGAGCAAGGTTGACAAGTACAGGAGGACATCATGAAAGCAGTTTATGACGTGAAGACGGATACGCTTGTTCTGGAGCTCAGGGCCGGGCCGGTTGCTGAAAGCAACGAAGACAAGCCGGGCATCATTCTCGACTACGACGCTGATGGAAACATCGTAAGCATTGAGATACTGGATGCGTCCAGGCGCGTGGAGGAAGCGCGCAGCATGCGGTTTGAGGTTGCGGCCTGATTTGGAATCGACCCGCCGGTTGCACTTGCAAGTTGAACCCGCGACCAACTTGCATGGCCATGAACTGGAACAATGAAATTCACTATTGGCGAGGCAAAGGCCCGCCTTTCGAAGATCATCGAGAAAGCTCTCATTGGGGAAGAGGTGATCATTACCCGTGGCGACAAGCCTTTGGTCAAGCTCGTTGCCGTGTGGCAGGGAGAGTCCCGGCGCAAGCCCGGTTCTGGAAAGGGGCAGTTGCTCGAAATGGCAGATGATTTCGATGCGTCCGTGGAGGATTTCAAGGAGTACCAGTGAATTCGTTGCTCGTGCATGCCCGCGCTCCTGGTGGGGGGTTGCTGCTGGTTTCGGCGGATTCGGCCTTTGACGCCTATGGCGTCCCGCGCTGCAGGTGAAGGATTTGTCGATGGCGGTGGCATGGATGGCTCCTTTGCTGGCGGCGCTGCTCTCGTGGCTGGTTTGCCGGCGGCTGGTGCGTGCCGGGGGGCGGTTGATGGATCTGCCCAACGAACGCTCGCTGCACGAGGCGCCGGTGCCCAAGGGGGGCGGCATCGGCATCCTGGCCGGGGTGGTGGTGGCGCTGGTCCTGCTACCATCACTGCCGCCGCCGCTCCACTGGACGGTGTGGCTGGCGCTGGGCGTTGGGGCTTTCTCCTTCCTGGATGATCTGTACCACCTGTCGCCCCTGGTGCGCTTCCTGGTACAGGGCGCACTGGCGTGGGTGGCGGTGGCCCTGGGGGTCTGGCCGGCGGAGATGCCGCTGCCGGGCATGCACTGGTCCTGGCCGGTGGCACTGGGGATGGCGTTCGCCTGGCTGACGCTGGTCTGGATGACCAACCTCTACAACTTCATGGATGGCATGGACGGCTTTGCCGGGGGCATGGCGGTCATCGGCTTTGGCGCCCTGGGGATGATGGGCTGGATGGCGGGCGCCGGTGCTTACGCACTGCTCTGTGTCTCGGTGGTGGCGGCGAACCTGGGCTTTCTCTGGTTCAACTTTCCCCCGGCCCGGCTCTTCATGGGTGACGTGGGCAGCGCCGCCCTCGGCTTTCTCGCGGCGGGGCTGATGCTATGGGCGGATCGTTCTGGTTATTTCTCCCTCTGGTCGGGGTTGCTCGCCTTTTCGCCCTTCATCGTCGATGCCACCGTCACCCTGCTGCGGCGGCTGCTGCGTGGTGAGCGGGTGTGGCAGGCACACCGCACCCACTGCTACCAGCGGCTGGCGCGCTCGGGCTGGGGGCACCGCAAGACGGTGTTGTGGGAGTATGGACTGATGCTGCTCTGCGCATTGAGCGCGGTGTGGGGAGTGACGTTACCCGTAAGTTTACAGTGGCTGCTGTTGCTTGTCTGGGGTATGGTCTACGCAGTTTTGATGTTGTGGGTGGAGAGGCGGATGCCTTTTGATCCCTTCACCCCCGGCCCCTCTCCCGGGGGGAGAGGGGGAGTGCCGTAGGGTGGGTAAAGCGAAGTACGCCCGCCGTGGAGCGATGGGCACGGCTTGACAGCCTTTGCCCATCCTGCTGCTGGAGTCGATGGAAAATGAAGCGGTCCTCACCTGAATGAAATCCCACCTGACCAACCTGCTGAACAAGGCCAGGCGCGCTTTCGTGGTGGCGCTGGTGGACCTGGCGATGATTCCCGTCGCCTGGCTGGGGGGCTATTGGTTGCGTTTCAATTTGGGAACTGTTCCAGATGAGTTTCTGGCCACCATGTGGCAGGCGCTTTGGGTGCTTGTTCCAGTCCAGGGGATGACTTTCTGGTATTTCGGCCTCTATCGGGGGTTGTGGCGGTTTGCTTCCATGCCAGACCTGGTGCGCATTCTCAAGGCTGTGGCGGTGGGGGTGCTGTCTTCATTCATCCTGCTTTTTCTCTGGACCCGCCTTCATGCCATTCCCCGTTCGGTGCCTCTTTTTTATGCCATGCTGCTGGTTGGCCTGCTCAGCGGGCCACGCTTTCTTTATCGTTGGCTGAAGGATTTTCGGCTCTATCCGCTGGATGGCCAACGGGTGCTGGTGGCCGGGGCGGGGCGTGCTGGCGAGATGTTGGTTCGGGATCTTTTGCGCGACTACCGTCACACCTATCAGCCGGTGGGTTTCGTGGACGATGAAAAGAGAAAGTGGGGCAGGGAGATCCACGGCATTCGTGTATTGGGCGGTTGTGACCGGATTCCGCAATTGGTGGTAAGTCACCAGGTTGAGGCGGTGATTCTGGCCATTCCTTCCGCCACTTCCAGGGAAATCCGTCGGCTGGCGGAGCTGGCCGAGGAGGTGGGGGTTCCGGTGCGTACCTTGCCCCGCATCGAGGACCTGATGTCCGGGCGGGTGGGGGTGAGCGAGCTGCGCGAGCTCTCCATAGAGGATCTGCTTGGGCGCGAGCCTGTTTCTCTTGATTGGCCGGCCATACACGCGGGGCTAGACGGGCGGCGTGTTCTGGTGACCGGCGCGGGAGGGTCCATCGGTTCGGAACTGTGTCGTCAGCTCGCCCGGCTGGGCCCGGCCGAGCTGGTGCTGGCCGAGAACGGTGAGTTCAACCTTTATGCCATAGAGCTGGAGCTGCGGCGCGACCATCCCGACCTTTCCCTGCGGGCCCATCTCTGCGACGTGCGCGATGCCGGCGCGGTGGAGGCGCTGTTCGGGCGCTACCGCCCCGAGGTGGTCTTCCACGCCGCCGCCTACAAGCACGTGCCCATGCTGGAGCACCAGGTGCGCGAAGCGGTGGCCAACAACGTGCTGGGCACGCGCAACGTGGCCGAGGCGGCGGACCGCCACGGTTGCTCCGAGTTCGTGCTCATCTCCACCGACAAGGCGGTGAACCCGGCCAACGTCATGGGCACCACCAAGCGGGTGGCCGAGCTTTTCTGCCAGAACCTGGATGCCCGCTCGCGAACCCGTTTCATCACTGTCCGCTTCGGCAACGTGCTGGGCTCGGCGGGTAGCGTGGTGCCCCTGTTCCGCCAGCAGATCGAGCGCGGTGGGCCGGTGACCGTCACTCACCCGGAGATCGAGCGCTACTTCATGACCATTCCCGAGGCCTGCCAGCTCATCATGCAGGCGGCGGTGATGGGCAAGGGGGGCGAGATCTTCGTCCTCGACATGGGCGAGCCGGTGAAAATCCGCTATCTCGCCGAGCAGATGATCCGCCTGGCCGGTCGCGAGCCCGGTAAAGATATCGAGATCGTCTATACAGGCTTGCGTCCGGGCGAGAAGTTGTTCGAGGAGCTTTTTCACGAGCAGGAGGCGCTTGCCGCCACCAGCCACGAGAAGATTCTGCTGGCGCGTTACCGCGAGGTGGACTGGAATATTTTGGAGGCGCGTTTCGAAGAGATGGCGCGGGCCAGCGCCGCTCATGACGAGGCGCGCTTGCGGGCGTTGCTGGAAGGGCTGGTGCCAGAGTACAAAAAAGATACTCCTGGCGCCGCTGCCTGAATGGGAGGCAAAAAGAAAACCCCGAAGCCAGAAGGGGGGCAGACTTCGGGGCTTGGGTTGCCGGATTTCCCGGCAGGGCCGCCAAGGGAGGAAAACGACCCGACGTCAATCAACGTCTAATGGTTCAGACCAAGCTACTGGCGGAAAGTTTCCCATTTTTGCCTGTTTCGTTTGCAGCGGCGGGTGGGAATTGTGAACTGGTCCACGATTTGGTGGCGGGGTCGCGCGTCAATGGCCCACAGTGCCCGGCGGTGGCTGTAGCTGGTTAAGGGGCCAGCGGGGACGCACGTCAAAGGTGGCGCCCTGCCGTTCCCCCATGGCCAGTCGCTGCCAGCCGGCGTAGGCGATCATGGCCCCGTTGTCGGTGCAAAATTCCGGGCGAGGGTAGAAACTTTCTCCGCCCAGCTTCTGGATCATGCCATCGATACGTCGGCGCAGCCGCTGGTTGGCCGCCACGCCCCCGGCCAGCACCAGGCGCCGGACCCCGGTCTGCTCCAGCGCCCGGCGGCATTTGATGGTCAGCGTATCCGCCACTGCTTCTTCGAACGCCCGGGCGATGTCGGCCTTGAGCTGTTCCAGCGCTTCGCCGGAAAGGCGGCGTGCCTCCTGTTGAAGGGTGGTGAGCGTGTAGGTTTTGAGACCGGAAAAGCTGAAATCCAGCCCCGGTCGGTCGGTCATGGGGCGTGGAAAATGAAATCTATGCGGGTCGCCATGCTCCGCCAGGGCGGCCACGGCAGGGCCGCCTGGATAACCCAGCCCAAGAAGCTTGGCGGTTTTGTCGAAGGCTTCGCCGGCGGCGTCGTCCAGTGACTGACCCAGGAGCTGGTACCGGCCAACCCCCGCCACCTTCACCAGCAGCGTATGGCCGCCAGAGACCAGCAGGGCGACAAAAGGAAATTCAGGCGGGCTTTCTTCCAGCATGGGCGCCAGCAGATGGCCTTCCATATGATGTACGCCCACCGCCGCAACGCTCCAGGACCAGGCCAGGCTGCGCCCGAAACCGGCGCCGGTGAGCAGCGCGCCCACCAGACCGGGGCCGGCGGTGTAGGCCACCCCGTCCACCTCGCGAGGGGTGATTCCCGCATCCGCCAGTACTTCCTTGACCAGAGGCGCCAGGCGGCGGATGTGGTCGCGGGAGGCCAGCTCCGGCACCACGCCGCCATACTCGGCATGGAGCGCAACCTGCGAGTGGAGCCTGTGGGCCAACAGGCCTTGCGTCCCGGAATAGAGGGCCACCCCCGTCTCGTCACAGGAGCTTTCTATGCCGAGAACCACATTGGGTGTCCCCGCGGGGCGCCGCTGGATCGTCTGTGTCCTCAATTTTTGCAAAACGCCCCCAAAACGGATAGAATCTCGCGCCTTCCTGCCCGTGGCCCGCGTGGCCGCCGGGGCAGGGCAGACCAGTTTACCCATGTGAGTCGAGGAAGCAATGCCCAGCGTACGTGTAAAAGAGAACGAACCTTTCGAGGTGGCCATGCGCCGTTTCAAGCGCGCCTGCGAGAAAGCAGGTGTTCTGGCTGAGGTGCGTCGCCGCGAGTATTACGAAAAGCCCACTTGGGAACGCAAGCGCAAGGCCGCCGCGGCGGTCAAGCGCTGGCAGAAGAAAGTGGCGCGCGAGAACCGCAGGTTCGAACGTCAGTACTGATTTCTCTCGGCTGCAACGCCATGCTCAAGGAGCATATCGCCAGCGAAATGAAGGCCGCCATGAAGGCGGGCGACAAGCGCCGTCTCGGTGTGCTGCGGCTTGTGCTCGCCGCTCTCAAGCAGGTGGAGGTGGACGAGCGCATTGAGCTGGACGACAGCCGCATCATTGCCATTCTCGACAAAATGGTGAAGCAGCGCCGCGATTCGGTGGCGCAATATCAACAGGCCGGACGGGATGATCTGGCCGGGCAGGAGTCCTTTGAGATAGAGGTTATCCAGGAATTCATGCCCCAGCCTCTTTCCGAGGAAGAGATCGACGCCCTTATCGAGGAGGCCGTCGGCGCCACCGGGGCCGGCTCCATGAAAGAGATGGGCAAGGTTATGGGCTTTCTCAAGCCAAGGCTCCAGGGCCGCGCCGACATGGGCGCGGTGAGCGCCAAGGTCAAGCAGAAACTCTCCGCCTGATCTCTCTGTTAAACTTTCCGCGTGGCCGGAAAGATTCCTCCTGAATTCATCGACCAGCTTCTTGCGCGGCTGGATGTGGTGGACATCGTCGGTCGGCGCGTGCCCTTGCAGCGTGCCGGCCACGAATTCAAGGCGCGCTGCCCCTTTCACGACGAAAAGACTCCTTCCTTCTATGTGAGCCCCGCCAAGCAGTTCTATCACTGTTTCGGCTGTGGCGCCCACGGCACCGCCATCGGCTTTCTCATGGAATATGAAGGCCTGGGTTTCCGTGATGCGGTGGAGGAGCTGGCCGCCGAGGTGGGGCTGGAACTGCCCAGGGAAATCGCCTTTGAGCAAGGCCCGGATCTGCGCCCTCTCTACCAGACCCTGGAGCGGGCCGCCGCCTGGTATCGCGATCAGCTCAAACGCCATCCGGCCGCTTCCCGCGCGCGGGATTATCTCCGCCAGCGTGGACTCTCCAACGAGGTTATTGAGTCTTTTGGGATTGGTTTCGCGCCCCCGGGGTGGCGTAACCTGCTGGAGGCGGTTGGGGAAGAGGCGCGTTTGCTCGAGGCTGGTTTGCTTTCAAAAAAAGAGGGGCGTGCCTACGACCGCTTCCGCGACCGCATCATCTTTCCCATCCGCGACGGCCGGGGGCGGGTGGTGGCCTTTGGTGGACGGGTGCTGGGGGATGAAACGCCAAAATATCTCAACTCCCCGGAAACAGGGGTCTTTCACAAAGGACGCGAATTATATGGCCTTTATGAGGCGAGGCGGGCGCTGAAGGGCATCGACCGCCTGCTGGTGGTGGAGGGCTACATGGATGTGGTGGCCCTGGCCCAGTTCGGCATCCGCAATGCCGTGGCCACCCTGGGAACCGCCACCACGTCGGATCATCTGCGCAAGTTGTTCCGCGCGGCGCCCGAGGTGGTCTTTTGTTTCGACGGTGACCGCGCCGGCCGCAAGGCCGCCTGGAAAGCGTTGGAGGCCGCGCTGCCGATGCTGCGTGATGGCCGCCAGGCCCGGTTTCTGTTTCTGCCCGAAGGGGAAGATCCCGACACCCAGGTACGCAAGGAGGGGCCGGACGCCTTCCGCCGGCGGCTGGCGCAAGCCGTGCCTCTGTCTGATTTCCTTTTCGAGCAGTTGGCGGACGGGGTGGATACCGCCACCCTGGACGGACGCGCGCGGCTGGTGGCCCTGGTCAGGCCCCATGTGGAGAAGCTGCCCGCTGGCGTCTTCCGCCGCATGATGGAGCAGCGGCTGGCCGAACTGGCGGGAACCCGGCTTGAATTGAAACGTCCAACCGAAGAGGCGGGCCAAAGGCGCGGTCGTCGCCTGCCCGGGCGGCCCGGCACCTTGAAACCACTCCATCGGGCCATTGCCCTATTGCTTCAGTACCCGGAACTGGCGCGACTGGACGATTTGCCGGACGGGTGGCGGGCCATGGAAGGGCGGGGTGTCGAGGTGTTGCAGCGCCTGCTTGAAATGTGCAGGCGGAATCCCAATATGACCACCGCCATTCTGGTGGAGCATTGGTCGGATGATGCCATGCGCCATCATCTGGCACGGTTGGCGGCCACGCCCTTGGAGGTGCGTGGCGACCAGGCCGAGCAGTTTCGTGGCTGCCTGGAGAAGCTGGCGCGGGAGGCCCGCAGGGCCCGTGCCCGGGCTGCCGGTGGCAAGCTGCGTCCTTCCGATCTCACCGAAGAAGAGAAAGCCGCGCTGCGCCGACTATACTCAGATAAGAGATGAGCAGTTTCAAAGCGTGGTAAAAGCCGCTACAATGGCAAGTTGCCTTTGCGCGACATTTCACCATTGAGAGATTTATGGATCATCAACAGTCCCAGTCACGCATCAAGGATCTCATCACCAAGGGTAAAGAGCAGGGTTTCCTCACTTATGCGGAGGTGAACGACCACCTGCCCGACACCATTGTTGATTCGGAGCAGATCGAAGACATCATCCGCATGATCAACGAAGTGGGGATCCCGGTGTATGAAACCGCCCCCGACGCGGACGAGGCGGCCATCGCCACCGAGGCGGTGCCCGACGAGGAGACCGCCGAGGCGGCGGTGATGGCGCTTGCTTCGGTGGACAGCGATTTCGGCCGCACCACCGATCCGGTGCGCATGTACATGCGCGAGATGGGTACCGTTGAGCTGCTCACCCGAGAGGGAGAGCTTCAGATCGCCAAGCGCATCGAGGACGGCCTCAACCAGGTGGCCGCGGCCCTGGCCACATTCCCGCCGGCAGTGGAGCACCTGGTGCAGAAGCTGGCCGACGTGAAGGCCGAGGAGGCCCGGCTTTCCGATGTCATCACCGGTTTCATCGATCTGGACGAGCCGGAGGTGGAAACGCCTCCCGCCCCCCAGGCAAAAAGCGACGAGGACGACAACGGGCCCGATCCGGAGATGGTCAAGGCCAAGACGGCGGAGCTGACGCGACTCTACAAACGCTGGCGCAACCATCTCGAAAAGCACGGCAACGACGACAAGGCGAAGAAAATGAGCGAAAAGATCGCCAACGTTTTTGCCGAACTCAAGCTCAACCCGCAGCTTTTTACCAAGCTGGGCAACACGCTGCACCAAACCATCGAAAAGATCCGCGAGCAAGAGAAGATCATTCTCGATATCTGCGTGGAGCAGGCCGGCATGCCGCGCAAGGAGTTCATCACCAGTTTCGTTCGCAACGAGACCAACCTCGACTGGGTGAAGTCCCGCTGCAAGAGCAAGAGCGCCTACCGTGACAAGCTCAAGGCGCTGGCCGACGACATCGTGCGCGCCCAGCGAAAGCTGGCTGAGCTGGAGCAGCAGTGCGGCCTGACCATCGCCGACATCAAGGAGATCAACCGCCGCATGTCCATCGGCGAGGCCAAGGCGCGCCGGGCCAAAAAAGAGATGGTGGAGGCCAACCTGCGGCTGGTGATCTCCATCGCCAAGAAGTACACCAACCGCGGCCTTCAGTTCCTGGACCTGATCCAGGAGGGCAACATCGGTCTGATGAAGGCGGTGGACAAGTTCGAGTACCGGCGGGGCTACAAGTTCTCCACCTATGCCACCTGGTGGATCCGTCAGGCCATCACCCGCTCCATCGCGGATCAGGCGCGCACCATCCGCATTCCGGTGCATATGATCGAAACCATCAACAAGCTCAACCGCATCTCCCGCCAGATGATCCAGGAGAAGGGGCGCGAGCCCACCCCGGAAGAGCTGGCCGAGCGCATGGAGATGCCCGAGGAGAAGGTGCGCAAGGTGCTCAAGATCGCCAAGGAGCCCATCTCCATGGAGACCCCCATCGGCGACGACGAGGACTCCCACCTGGGCGATTTCATCGAGGACACCAAGGCGGTGTCGCCGGTGGACGCGGCCACCATGGAGAACCTGCGCGAGTCCACCCAGAACATGCTGGCCGGGCTGACGCCGCGCGAGGCCAAGGTGCTGCGCATGCGCTTTGGCATCGACATGAACACCGACCACACCCTGGAAGAGGTGGGCAAGCAGTTCGATGTTACCCGCGAGCGCATCCGTCAGATCGAGGCCAAGGCCCTGCGCAAGCTGCGTCACCCCACCCGCTCGGAGAAGATGCGCAGTTTTCTGGAAGGCGACTGATTCCCTGTTTCGGGCCCTTAGCTCAGTTGGTCAGAGCAGTCGACTCATAATCGATTGGTCGTAGGTTCAAGTCCTACAGGGCCCACCAACCGGGGGCGGGCTTCGTTGTCACATTTCTGTAACCATCTCCGACTAGAATCCTCGCCCGACAGATCAACGAGGCATCATAAAAGGAGAAAAATCATGATCAGAAAGATCGTCCACGCGGGGGCCGCCCTGGCGCTTTCCCTTGGCATGGCTGCTGCTTCCCAGGCGGGGGTCAAGCAGATCAATGGCGCCGGTTCGACTTTTGCCTACCCGATTTTCGCCAAATGGGCCGAGGCCTATCACAAGGCCACCGGCGTGCGGCTCAACTACCAGTCCATCGGGTCCGGGGGCGGTATCAAACAGATCAAGAAGAAGACCGTCGATTTCGGCGCCTCCGACGCGCCCATGAAGCCCGAGGCCCTGGAAAAACACGGCATGATCCAGTGGCCCCAGGTGATGGGCGGGGTGGTGCCGGTGGTCAACCTGCCGGGCATCCAGTCCGGCCGGCTCCGTCTCGACGGCGCCACCCTGGCGGACATCTTCCTGGGCAAGATCCGAAAATGGAACGACGCGCGCATCGTCGCGCTCAATCCCGGCTTGAAGCTGCCCGGCAGGCGCATCACCGTGGTTCACCGTTCCGACGGTTCCGGCACCACCTTCATCTTCACCAGCTATCTCTCCAAGGTGAGCCCGCTGTGGAAACAGAAGGTGGGTGTTGCCAAGGCGGTCTCCTGGCCCTCGGGCGTGGGTGGCAAGGGCAACGAGGGGGTGGCCGCCTACGTCAAGCGCATCAAGGGCGGCATCGGTTATGTGGAGTACGCCTATGCCCTGCAAAACAAGATGACCTACACCCTGCTGAAGAACCGCGCCGGCAACTTCGTTGCCCCCACCTCCGCCAACTTCCAGGCGGCGGCCGCTGGCGCCGAATGGGGTAAGGCCAGGCACTACTACCTGGTGCTCACGGATCAGCCGGGTGACGAGGCCTGGCCGATCACTGGCGCCACTTTCGTCATCGTCCATGCCCGGGCGGATCATCCCGAGCGTACCGCGGCGGTGCTCAGATTTTTCGACTGGGCCTTCCACCACGGTCGGAAGATGGCCGACGAGCTGGATTATGTGGCCATGCCCGACAAGGTGGTGGAGATGGTGGAGAAGAGCTGGGCCGGGGAAATCCGCGCTGCCGACGGCTCGCCGGTCTGGTCGCAACAGGAAAAGGAGTGACCCTCCCGGCAAGAGGCAAACTCTGGTAGGGTATCTGGCCCGGGGCTGACCCCGGGCTTTTTATCGAAATGAGCAAGGAGATCACCACAAAACGGGCATCCAGCGGTTTTCCCCTGGGCGACCTGCTGCTGATCGGCTCCACCCGCCTGGCCGCGGTCGGAGTGCTGCTGGTGTTGGGCGCCATTCTGGTGATGCTCTATCGCGGCGCCCTGCCGGCGTTGGAGAAATTCGGTTTCTGGGGTTTTGTCAGCGGTTCCGAATGGAATCCGGTAACCGAGGTCTTCGGCGGCCTTTCGCCCATGGTGGGCACCCTGGTTTCTTCCCTGATCGCCCTGGTCATCGGCCTGCCCATCAGTTTCGGCATCGCTATTTTTATCACCGAGATGGCGCCGCCCTGGCTCAAGCGGCCGGTGGGCACGGCCATCGAACTGCTGGCCGCCATTCCCAGCATCATCTACGGCATGTGGGGACTGTTCGTCTTTGCTCCCTTTTTCGCCGACAACATACAGCCCTGGCTCACCGACACGCTCGGCGAGCTGCCGGTGGTGGGTGAGCTGTTTCAGGGGCCGCCCCTGGGGATCAGCGTCTTCACCGCCGGCATCATCCTGGCGATCATGATTATTCCCTTTATCTCCTCGGTGATGCGCGACGTATTTGAAACCGTGCCCAATGAGCTGCGCGAATCCGCGTTCGGGCTGGGTTCCACCACCTGGGAGGTGGTCTGGAACATCGTGCTGCCCATGACCCGGGCAGGCGTGATGGGGGGCGTCATGCTGGGACTGGGGCGGGCCCTGGGCGAAACCATGGCGGTGACCTTCGTCATCGGCAACGCCCATGAGCTTCACTGGGCGCTGTTCGAGCCGGGCAACTCCATCGCCTCCACCATTGCCAATGAGTTCACAGAGGCGGACGGCGAGGTCTATACCGCCGCCCTCATCGCCCTCGGTCTGCTGCTGTTCCTCATCACCTTCATCATTCTGGCCCTGGCCAAGCTCATGCTGGTGCGCATGACCAAAAACGAGGGCCAAAGGAGCTGACGGGCATGGACATCTATCTGCGCCGAAAGATCGTCAACGCCGTCAATTTGGGTATCTCGGCCCTAGCCACCCTGCTGGGGCTGGCTTTTCTTTTGTGGCTGTTGTGGGTGTTGTTCCAGCGGGGCATGGCCCATCTGGACTTGCATCTCTTTACCCAGGACATGCCCGGGCCCGGCTCGGATGGTGGTGGCCTGCGCAACGCCATTGTCGGCAGCCTGCTGCTCACCGGCGTGGGGGTGCTCATCGGCGCGCCCATCGGCGTGCTCACTGGCACCTATCTGGCTGAATTCGGGCGTTACGCCTGGATCTCGCCGGTGGTGCGGTTCATCAACGACATCCTGCTCAGCGCCCCCTCCATCGTCATCGGTGTCTTTGTCTATGAACTGATGGTGGTGGGCATGGGCCATTTTTCCGGCTGGGCCGGCGGAGTGGCGCTGGCGATTATTGTCATTCCGGTGGTGGTGCGCACCACCGAGGACATGATGCGGCTGGTGCCCGACGCCCTGCGCGAAGCGGCCGCCGCCCTTGGGGTGCCTCGCTGGCGGGTGGTGGCCGACGTGGTTTTGCGTGCCTCGCTGAGCGGCATAATGACCGGCATTCTGCTGGCTGTGGCGCGCATTGCCGGTGAAACCGCGCCGCTGCTGTTCACCGCGCTCAACAACCAGTTTTACACTTTGGACATGAACCAGCCCATGGGCAACCTGCCGGTGACCATCTTCAACTTCGCCATGGGT
>JALVUB010000290.1 GCA_027023915.1 Sedimenticola sp. | reverse complement strand
CTCTGGGGCCGGAGCGGGTGGAGGTGGTTTCCATGCCCTCACGCTATACGGCTGACCTGAGTAACGAGGAGGCGTTGAACCAGGCGCGCATTCTGGGTGTGAAATACAGCGCCATCCCTATCGAGCCGGCTTTTCAGGCCTTTCTCGACATGCTGCAAGGTGAGTTTGAAGGAATGCCCATGGATGTCACCGAGGAGAACATCCAGGCGCGCTGTCGCTGTATCGTGCTCATGGCCATCAGCAACAAGACCGGCCGCATGTTGCTTACCACCGGAAACAAAAGCGAAATGTCGGTGGGTTACGCTACTCTTTATGGAGACATGGCTGGCGGGTTCGCGCCGCTGAAGGATGTCTTCAAGACCATGGTGTATCGCTTGGCTCGTTGGCGTAACCGGGAGGGTGAGGTGATTCCCCAGAGGGTGATTGACCGGCCGCCATCCGCCGAGTTGCGGCCGGATCAGAAAGACACTGATTCGTTGCCGCCCTATGAATTGCTTGATGATATTCTGGAACGCTATGTGGAGCTGGACCAGAGCAGGGAGGAGATCATGGCCGCTGGTCATGACGGGTTTCTGGTCAATCGGATTCTGGGCATGGTGGATCGCAATGAGTACAAGCGCCGCCAGGCGCCGCCGGGCATCAAGGTTTCACGGCGTGCTTACGGGCGGGATCGGCGGTATCCTATTGTCAATGGTTTCAAATAATCAGCCACCTGAGAGGACAAAATGAAAAAGATCGAAGTCATCCTCAAACCTTTCAAGCTTGACGACGTGCGAGAAGCGCTTTCCGAAATAGGCATCACCGGCATGACGGTGACCGAGGTGAAGGGTTTCGGGCGCCAGAAGGGGCACACCGAGCTCTACCGGGGGGCCGAATACGTGGTGGACTTCCTGCCCAAGGTGAAGATGGAGCTGGTGGTGCGCGAGGAGCAGCTTGACCAGTGCGTGGAGACCATCATCGGCGCCGCCCGCACCGGCAAGATCGGGGATGGAAAGATTTTCGTCACGCCGGTGGAGAAGGTGGTGGGCAGCCGCACCGGCGAGACCGACGCGGGCGCTATTTGAGCGGCATCTCTCATGTGGGTCGGGCTGAAGCCCGGCCCAAAAGGGATTTGCCGGTGGTCAGTTGAGGAAATGCCGCCACTGTTCGCGGTAAAGCGCGTCGTTCTCCAGTGCCGGCGGCAGAATCAGCCGCAAGCCTGAAAAATGCCATGCCGACTCCGGCGGCGCCCAGTGGCGCAGGCTGGGGCGGCGCAGGCGCGGCTGGGTGTGCAGACAGCCGCCGCGTAGCACACGGGACTGGCCATCGAAGCGGCTGGCCATCTCCGGGTCCACCGGTGTTTCGTAGTCGGCATAAGGCGCCGGCGCATTGGCGCACCACTCCCACACCCGCCCGATCTCTTCCAGGCCGCCAATGCGGGCGGCCGCCTCCCAGTGGTATTCGTGAGGCAGGATGGCGCCTTCAAAACCTTCCACATCGGATGAAAGCCAGTTGGCGAAGGCTTCCGCCTCGTGCCAGGAGATGCCGCTTACTGGTTGATCGTCCAGCAGAGGCATTGGGCCGTTCAGGCCCAGGGCATGCCAATGGCCTTGTTCGTCCTGGCGCCAGTGTCGGGGCGCGAGGGCGTCGTCTTTCCATTGCCAGCCCGCTTCGCTCCAGTAGTCGGGTTTGCTGTAGCCGCCGGCTTGCATGAACGCAAGCCAGCCGGCATTGTCCACCGGCTTTCGCATGATGCGGAAGTTACGCAGCTCCACCAACTGCATGGGTTGTTCATTGTCGAGCACCACGCCTTCGCGCGCGCCGATGCGGTAGTGGCCTTGGGGAATTTCGACAGCATCAGGAAGAGGAGACCGTGGCCGTAATGGATTGGCAACTTGGTAATGTCCTCCGAGAACGTCGGCGCGGGCCTGACGGGTGGATAGCATCCGCTCGTAGATACGGCTGTGGTTCTGCACCATATAGTCAACGATCCAACCGTTCCGCAACCAGGGGTGGTCGGGCAGCCCGGTGGGATTGGCCAGCAGGCTCAAATGGTGGTCCTGAATCTCCATCGCCCAGTTGAGCAGATGATCGCGGGGCGGCAACAACTGTTCCTGTTCTGGAGTGGGCATTTCGGTTTCGGCGAAGATGTGGCGCACGCGACGCGCAAGATCGTTATCGTCCAGCAGCTTTTCCCGCAGCCAATGGAGTTCGAGATAGACTGCGCGGCCCAACAACCAGCCCATGCTGGGGAGCAAAGGGTCGAAACGGCGGTTGATGTCGGCGGGGGGCAGATCCTGCACCAGTTGGTCGAGCAACTGGTGCAGATTGGCCAGGGCGCCCAGGCTTTGGGGGTTTATCATTCCTCCACCATGAAGATGACCCGCCTGGCAATATTGCTGATGCGGTCGCCGATCCGCTCCAGATGATAGGCGATCCAGAGCAGGTGGGTGGCATGCATGCTGGTATCCGGCGCCGTCATGAGGGTCATCATCAGGCTGGAGCAGGCGGCTTCGTCCAGCTCGTCCACCTCGCAGTCGTGCTCGGCCACGTTGCGCGCCAGCTCCACGTTCAGGTTTTCATACGACTCCATCGCCTGGGTGAGCATGGTCTGGCAGAGATCGCCCATGTCGGCGATGCGGTCCATCGGGCCGGAAAAATCGCATGCGTCCATCTCCAGAACGATCTTGGCCACTGCCTTGGCGTGGTCGGCAATACGTTCCAGCTCGGCCGCGATCTGCTGGCTGGCCACCACCTCCCGCAGATCGGCTGCCTTTGGCTCCGGGGTGGCAAGAATCTCCAGACACTCCTCCTCGATGATGCGCAAGAGCTGGTTCTGTTGAAGATCGGCTTCCACCACCTGCTGGGCCAGCTCGGCATTTTGGGAGACGAGCGCTTCCAGTGCCTGTTCCAAGGCCTCCCCGGCGCGTCTGGCCATGGTGACGAGGTTTTGGTGGACTTGCGCCTCGGCACGGGCAAGGAGACGGTGGGATGCGGTCATGGAGAATCTGGAAGTTGTTGTCTTGACGACGATTCTACCATGTGCCACCGAGCTGCTTTTAAGGACTGCTTTTGCTGCCGCCCATGCAGGGCGGAGAGTCGGGCGATTGGCCGCCTTTATCGAACCACTCTTCCGGGGTGAACGTGTGCAGGGCCAGGGCATGGAGCCCTTCTCTGAATTCCTGCGCCAGTGCCTGATTTACCAGCCGGTGGCGCCTTACCAGGGGCATGTTTTCAAAATGGTTGCTCACCACGGTTACCTTGAAGTGGGATTGGGCGCCTTCTGGCACACTGTGCATGTGGCTCTCATCCACCACCTCCAGATGGTTGGGAGCCAAGGCCTCGGTGAGCTTTTGTTGGATGATGGCTTGTCGGTTCATGCGGGAAATATGCGGAGCTGGAGGGCAGGAATCAACCAAGAAATCGTGGGGTATAGGGGCGCGAGCCCGGTGGGATTCAGATTGCGTTCCAAAATGCCGAGTCCTCTGCCAGAAATTCATTGTGGGGAATGTAGTGCGATCCGTCGCAGGAGAAATTGAGCCCGACGATGCCATTGAACAGATTGATGGAGCCTGCCCGCAGATAGATGGTTTCGTCGGCATAGCGTAGCTGGCGGAAGGTGTCGAGGATGGGGCGGATGTCCTTGGGGGGAATGAGTGCGTCGGCGGGGTAGGGGTGG
>JALVUB010000289.1 GCA_027023915.1 Sedimenticola sp. | reverse complement strand
GCAGGGCCTCGGCCGCCGCCAGGATCTTCTCCGGCTCCACGGTCACGCCCTCGGCCGCGGCCGCCAGGTGGGGCGCGGCGGGGGTCTCCAGGCAGAGGGGGTTGACCCGCTCGTAAGGCTGGGGTGGATTGCAGCGGGCCTGGATGGCGAGGGCGTCGGCGTTGCGCAGCCCCTCGGGGGTCCGTTCGCCGCCCGCCGCCACCGGCTTCATGCCGGCCACGCGGGCGCTGGCGTGGCCCAGTTTTTCCAGCAGGGCCAGGGTGACCAGGGTCTTGCCGCAGCCCGTGTCGGTGCCGGTGACGAAAAACTCCATTGCCTGAGTGCCCTCGATCGCCATGAAAAAATCTTGGCCGTGGGCCAAACCGTAGGTCGGACTGAAGCCCGACGAACCACGCGACAAATCCGGACGGCCGGTGGGGGATCCTTCCTGGCGGGGCTTCGGCAGCAGGGATGCTGCCGTAGAGCCTACAGGGATGTATTCACGGCGTCCCCGCCAGGAAGGATCCCCCACCGGCCCCGCGACCCGGTTGAAATCAACTATGCAATCTGTCGGGCTGAAGCCCGACCTACAGGAAACCCGCCGCTGGGGCGGGTTTCCAGAATATATCGCGGCAGGGGTCAGGCCGCCATGCGCGCCCGGATCTTCTTCATGGCGGCTTTTTCGATCTGGCGGATGCGCTCGGCGGAAACGCCGTACTCCCCGGCCAGCTCATGCAGGGTGGCCTTCTTCTCGCTCAGCCAGCGCCGGCGCAGGATCTCCTTGCTGCGCTCGTCCAGCTCGGCCATCGCCTCGTAGAGCCGCTGGTGCTCGTCCCGCTCGGTATCCTCGGCCTCCACCAGGGTGGAGGGCTCCATGCGGGTGTCGGGCAGATAGCCGATGGGCGCCAAGTGGCCCTCTTCTTCCTCATCGCCGCTGGCGGGCTCCAGCGCCAGGTCGTAGTTGTTGAGCCGCGCCTCCATGGCACGCACCTCTTCCGGCTTGACCCCCAGGTCCTCGGCCACCTCCTGGATCTCCTGCTCGGTGAACCAGCCCAGCCGCTTCTTGCTGGAGCGCAGGTTGAAGAAGAGCTTGCGCTGGGCCTTGGTGGTGGCGATCTTGACGATGCGCCAGTTGCGCAGGATGAACTCGTGGATCTCGGCCTTGATCCAGTGAACCGCGAAGGAGGCCAGCCGCACGCCCATTTCGGGGTCGAAGCGGCGCACCGCCTTCATCAGGCCGATGGTGCCCTCCTGGATCAGGTCGGGCTGGGGCAGGCCGTAGCCGGCGTACTGGCGGGCGATGCGCACCACGAAGCGGAGGTGGCTCAGCACCAGTTGCCGGGCCGCTTCGAGATCGTGGTGGTCGCGCCAGCGCACCGCCAGGTCGTGCTCCTCCTTCTGGGAGAGCATGGGCAGTTGAAAGGCCGCGGTGATGTAAGACTCCATGCTGCCGGTGGGCAGCACCGCGGTTGCCAGCGCCTTGCTCATGATCTTGTCCTCCCTTGAAATTCCGGTTCGGAGCCGGCATTTAAGGTAGGTTGCCGGTTAACCCAATATTAGCACTCTGCCCATGAGAGTGCTAATTTCGGAAAAAGTTCCCTGGAATGTCGGGCTGAAGACCGAGCTACGTAAGCAGGTCCGTTGGCAGAGCCTTTAGCCCCACGATCCGCACCCGCTTGTTGCGCCCCGTCTCTCCGCTTTCGATCCGCACCTGCCCCTTGGCGACCTTCAAGGTCTTCGCCAGGAATTTCACCAGTTCCTGATTGGCCTTGCCGTCCACCGGCGGCGATTTGAGGTAGAGCTTGCGACGGCCGTCCAGCACTTCGCCAAAGGCGTTGCGTCCGGCGCGGGGTTGCACCCGCAGCAGCAGTACCAGGTCGCCGTCGTCCTGCCGATGCCAGTTGCTCATCCCGCCAGGGTGGCCGCCAGATTGCGCAAAGGGGGCAGGAGCAGCATCTTGAGCAGCACGAGGCCCACCATGGCCACCATGGGGGAAAAGTCGAGTCCCCCGACCGGTGGGATGAGGCGCTGAACCGGCCGCAGCAACGGCAGGGTGAGGCTGTAGAGAAGAGAGCTGGCGGGGTTGTAAACACCTGGGCTGACCCAGCTTAGAATCGCCTGGATGAGCAGCGCCCAGAAGAAGATGTTGATGCTCTGTTCCACCAGCTCCGGCACCGCCAGCAGCAGGGGCAATAGCAGGTGAAAGACACCGTTGGAGATCCAGATAATCAGTGCCAGTTCCACCGTTTTCAGCATCCACGCCAACACCAGGGAGGCGTTGTCCCAGCCGCGAATGGGCGGAATCACCCGCCGCAGCGGCAGCAGCAGGGGCGAGGTGACCTTGACCACGAACTGGGAGATGGGGTTGTAGAAATCGGCTCGTACCGCTTGCAGAAAAAAACGCAACAGCACCACCAGGATGTAGATGTCGAAGAGGGTCTGTAGCAGGAAGAGAAGCGGGTTGGTGAGGTAGCCGTTATCCATCACTCCGCCTCCAGTTCCGCCGACAGCTCCCGAGAACGGTTTTCCGCCGCTGTAAGAGCTTTTTCCACCAGATTTCTCAGACCGCCTTCTTCAAAAGCGGCAACGGCCCGCTCGGTGGTGCCGCCTGGGGAGGTGACGCCGCGCCGCAGGTCGGGCAGATCCAACTCGCTCTCCAGCGCCATGCGGGTGGCGCCCTGGGCGGTCTGGCGCACCAGCAGCCGCGCCGTCTCGGGCGACAGCCCCAGTTTCACCGCCGCCGCCTCCATCGCTTCCATGAAGAGGAAGAAGTAGGCCGGGCCGCTGCCGGAGACGGCGGTCACCGCGTCCATCAGGGCTTCCTCCTCCACCCACACCACCACGCCCACGGCGCGCAGCACGTGCTCCGCCGCCTGGCGGTGTTCCTCGCTCAGGGTGGGCGGCGCGTAGAGCCCGGTGGCCCCTGCCTGCAACATGGCGGGGGTGTTGGGCATGGCCCGCACCAGGGCAACCTCCTCTCCCAGCCAACGTTGCAGGGCGGCGTGGCGGATGCCGGCGGCGATGGAGATGCACAGGGGACGGCTCTGGGCCAGGGCGGGGGCAAGCGCCCTGGCCACCTTCGGCAACACCTGTGGCTTGACCGCCAGCACCAGAATTTGCGCCTCGCCGGCGGCCGTGGTGTTGTCCTCGGTGGTGCGCGCGCCGAAGCGCGCGGCAAGCTGTTCGCGGCGTCCGGCGTCCGGCTCGGAGACGAGAATACGGCCCGGATCGACGCCGTCTTCGATCAGTCCGTGGATAAGAGCGCCGGCCATGTTGCCGCCGCCGATGAAAGCGATGGTCTGGTTCACTGTCTGGGTTCCCTGGGTCCGAATATGGCGGTGCCAACGCGCACCATTGTAGCGCCTTCGCAGATAGCGGTTTCCATGTCGCCACTCATGCCCATGGAGAGGCTGTCCAGCTTCAGTCCGAGATCGGCATTGATCTCCTCCTTCAGCTTTCGCAGGGTGCCGAAGATATGGCGCTGTTCCGTTTCTTTGCTGCCGGCGGGTGGCATGGTCATCAGGCCGCGCAGGGCCAGGCGCGGCAGTCCGGCTACCTCCGTTGCCAGTGTTTTCACCTCTGGCGGCGCGACGCCGCCCTTGCTCTTTTCGCCGCTGACGTTTACCTGCAAGCAAATATTGAGGGGCGGCAGGTTCTCCGTCGTCGTCGTCTTGCCCGCGTCGATATGGGCCATGATGCCGACGTTACGGAGCGGGAGACGGGCCACGATAGTGCTC
>JALVUB010000288.1 GCA_027023915.1 Sedimenticola sp. | reverse complement strand
GGGGTGATCGGCTCCCTCTCCCCTCGGGAGAGGGTTGGGGTGAGGGGATCTAAAAAAATCCCCCAACTCCAACCCGACCTCCACCAGCAACTCCGTCTCCGGTCGCGGCACAAGGACGTCGGGCGTCACCTTCAGCTTCAGGGACCAGAATTCCTTTTCGCCGGTGAGATAAGCCAGAGGTTCTCCGGCCGCGCGGCGCGCCAGCAGTTGGCGGAAGCGCTCGGCCTGGGGTGTGCTTACCTCCTCTTCCGGGTGGGCGTAGATCCAGGTGACCGGCTTCTCCAGGAGATGGGCCAGCAGCAGCGGAGCGTCGGCGGCGACCGGGGCGGGGAGGGAGCGGGCTTCGGCGAGGAGGTGGCGGATCTGCATCAAGCCGCCGACAGTTCGGCCAGTTGCTCGGCTTGGTATTCGCGCAGCAGCGGCTCGATCACCAGATCCAGGTCGCCTTCCATCACTTCGTCCAGCTTGTAGAGGGTAAGGTTAATGCGGTGGTCGGTGACCCGGTTCTGGGGAAAGTTGTAGGTGCGGATGCGCTCCGAGCGGTCGCCCCTGCCCACCTGGAGCTTGCGGTCGGCGGCGCGCGCCTGGGCCTGTTCGCTGCGGGCGGCGTCGAGCAGCCGCGCCTGAAGAAGGGCCAGGGCGCGGGCCTTGTTTTTGTGCTGGGAGCGCTCGTCCTGGCACTCCACCACGATGCCGGTGGGCAGGTGGGTGATGCGCACCGCCGAGTCGGTCTTGTTGACGTGCTGGCCACCGGCGCCGGAAGCGCGGAAGGTGTCGATGCGCAGCTCATTGGTGTCGATTTCAATCTGGTCGATGGCCTCGGCCTCGGGCAGGATGGCCACGGTCACCGCCGAGGTGTGAATGCGCCCCTGGGATTCGGTCTGGGGCACCCGCTGCACCCGGTGGACGCCCGATTCGAACTTCAGGCGGGAATAGACCCCCTTGCCGCTGACGCGCACCACCACCTCCTTGTAGCCGCCCGCCTCGCCGGTGCTCTCGCTTACCAGCTCGGTGCGCCACCCCTTGCGTTCGGCGTGGCGCAGGTAGGCGCGCAGCAGGTCGCCGGCAAACAAGGCCGCTTCGGCGCCGCCGGTGCCGGCGCGGATCTCAAGATAGACGTTGCGCTCGTCGTTGGGATCGCGCGGCAGCAACAACCGCTGGAGTTCCGGCTCCAGCTCCGCCAGCCGCCGGCGCGCCTCGTCGATGCTTTCCCGGGCCAGCTCGGCCATCTCGGGATCGTCCAGCATCTCCTCGGCCGTGGCGATCTCTTCCTCGGCGGCGAGGTATTTGCGATAGCAATCGGCCACCGGCTCCAGTTGGGCATATTCCCGGCCCAGCTCGCGGAAGCGGTCACTGTCGTTTTGCACCTCGGGGTCGGCCAGCAGGCCGGTGATCTCCTCGAAGCGGTCGCGGATCTGTTCCAGGCGCGCGCGGATGCGCTCATTCATCGGTCAAGCTGGAAGAGGGTGTTGGCCGCCTCCAGCAGCTCCTTCTGGCCGCTGGAGCCCGCCTCGCGGAGCTGGGAGCTGGGGGTGTGCAACAGCTTGTTGGTGAGGGTGTTGGCAAGGTATTTCAGCGCCTCCTCGGCGGGGGTGCCGTTGGCCACCATGCGCAGGGCCTTCTTGAGGGTCTCCTGCTTGATCGACTCCGCCTGGCCCCGATAGCTCTGGATCAGCGAGACGGCGTCAAGCGAGCGCAGCCAGGCCATGAACTCGGCGCTGCGCTGCTCGATGATCTCCGCCGCCTGTTCCGCCGCCTGTTGGCGGGAGCGTAGATTTTCCTGGATGACTTCTTCCAGGTCGTCCACTGTATAAAGATAGATGTCTTGCAGCTCCCGTACCTCGGCTTCGATGTCTCGCGGCACCGCGATGTCCACCATGAAGATGGGTTTGTGGCGGCGTGCCTTGAGCGCGCTCTCAACCGTGCCTTTGCCTAAAATGGGAACCGGGCTTGCGGTGGAGGAGATGACAATGTCCGCTTCAGGCAGATGAGCGGGGATTTCCGTAAGGCCGATGGCGAAACCGTGGAACTGTTCCGCCAGCTCATGGGCGCGGGTGACGGTACGGTTGGCGACGATGATGCGGCCAATACCTTGTTGTTGCAGGTGACGGGCGGTGAGCTCAATGGTTTCTCCCGCGCCGATGAGCAGCGCGGTGAGCGGGGTGAGATCGGCGAAGATCTGCTTTGAGAGGCTCACCGCGGCAAAAGCCACCGACACCGGACTATCGCCGATGGCGGTGTCGGTGCGTACCTGCTTGGCAGTGGCGAAGCTGTGCTGGAACAGCCTGCCAAGAATCTTGCCAACAGTACCGGCGCTGGTGGCGGTCTGCCAGGCTTGCTTGACCTGACCCAGGATCTGCGGCTCGCCCAGCACCAGTGAATTGAGCCCGCTGGCCACCCGCAGCAGGTGGTCCACGGCCTTTTCTCCTTCGTGTACATATAGGTAGGGCGACAAGTCCTCTTGCTTGAGCCCATGAAATTCCGCCAGCCAGCGACCGATGCGTTCGGAACTGGCATCGTTGCCGTGGCAATAGAGTTCCGTGCGGTTGCAGGTGGAGAGGATGACGCTTTCGCCAACGCCTTCCACCTCGGTCAGGGCTCGCAGCGCGCCCACCACGATGTCGGGGCCGAAGCTCACCCGTTCGCGTATTTCCACGGGAGCGGTTGTGTGGTTAAGGCCTAAAACAAGCAGGCTCATGGAAAAATCTCAATTCGGCCAGGGGCGCAGTTTGCGCACCGTAGCGCTATTTTTGCCCATCCACTCTGGCAATGCAACGATTTGTGGGTATGCCACAAACATTATTGCGAATTGTCATTGCAAAGGCTTGCCAAGCGCGTTCCTTTGCGTTATTAATTCATGCGTTGAATGTAGGAAACGCCTTGAGTTACAAGGGGAGGGCAGTCGCAAAAAAGGCGCTGCGCGGGTTTTGGATGAACCATTGGGTCAGGAAGGCCGGGTGTTGCGTGGGAGCAACAAGAATAACGCCGCCAAAGAGAGTAGTAGTTGCAGGAGGGGTTCCCAATGTTTCGATCCGTTGCCACGGTGGCAATCTCATTGTCGCTGGTTATTGGCAATGCCTGGGCGGTTTCGCCATTAACCCCTTATCCCAAAGGGCAGCCTTCGGCCAAAGAGATTATCGATCAGGTCTATTTCGTCAATCACTTTTACGCCTTCAAGAATTTCGCCATTATCAGAAAGCACAGGAAGATCACGGTGCTGGTGAGTCGTGCAAAAGGCAAGCGCCCCACAACCAACACCATCGAAAGATATCTGAACAATGATTACGGTGATGATCCAGTGGTGAAGGCCAGGGATCTTGCCATTTTCCGCTCAGGCAAGCTGCGTGGCACCGGCATTCTCATCACCGACTATGATGACGACACCAAAAGCCAGTCCTATGTCATCTGGTTGCCGGCGCTGCGCAAGATTCGCCGTTTCGCCCAGCCGGCTCAGGACGATTCCTGGGGCGGCCTCGACTTCACCTTTGGTGACGTGGTGTTACGCAAGCCCGATGACGAGGTTCACGAACTGCTGGGCAGGGAAACCTTCAACGAATGTTTGAAAGGGATGCATATTCCCAAGTTGCAGCGCAACCGCTACACCCGTCACCTGCCAGAGAAATCGTGCGCGCCCAAGGGTCGGGAGGTGTACAAGATCAAAAGCACCACCAAGTTCAAGAACTGGTGGTACGACTACCGCGTCAGCTTCGTCGATACCGAGACCTTTGCCGACTACCGTACCGAGTATTTCAAAAACGGCCGCAAGATCAAGTTCATTGATCGTGACTGGCGCCGGGTAAGGGAACTCGACGACCCAAGGGCGTTGGCTTGGGGATACTGGTACGGTAAGAACCTCATCACCGGTCACGAAAGCTGGGCGGTGATTCCACCGGAGGTGGTGCGCTACAA
Organism: Sedimenticola sp.; assembly: GCA_027023915.1. GTDB lineage: Bacteria > Pseudomonadota > Gammaproteobacteria > Chromatiales > Chromatiaceae > Thiolapillus. Next base: position 12,663 of record JALVUB010000288.1, on the reverse strand, counting down.
CGTCAAATTTAAGCCCTCCCTTTGGTCGGAAAAAACCTTGCGCAGGATAAAAAGATAGTTTTCAGGGCCCTGGCGCCGGTGGCGGCAGGGAGAAATGTCATCAACCACTTTAACGAGAGTCAGGAAGCAGAGCGATGAAAAAAACCACCACCACACTGGCTGCCACCGTGATGATGGCAGCATCCGCCGCCGCCCTCGCCGGGGTGCCCAAGGATCTGCCCTATCCCAATGGCGAAGTCACGGACGCCACCGAGATCATGAAGCAGGTCTATTTCGTCAACCACTTCTATGCGTTCAAGAACTACGCCATCGTCAAGAAGGGACACAAGATCACCACCCTGGTATTGCGCACCAAGGGGGACAAGCCCACTACCATCACCCTGGAGCGTTTCCTCAACAACGACTATCCGGCGGACGATCCCATCAAGGCTCAGGACCTGGCCATCTTCCGCTCCGGCAAGCTGCGCGGCACCGGTATTCTGGTCACCGACTATAAGGACGACAACAAGAGTCAGTCTTACATGATCTGGCTGCCCGCCCTGCGCAAGATCCGCCGTTTTGCCCAGCCGGCTCAGGATGACGCCTGGGGCGGCAGTGACTTCACCTTTGGTGACGTGGTGCTGCGCAAGCCCAAGGATGAAACCCATGAACTGTTGGGCAAGGAAACCTTCAACGACTGCCTCGGCGCCATGGAGATTCCCAAGAACCAGCAGGGCCGCTACACCCGCAATCTGCGTGGTTCTTCCTGTAATCCCAAGGGCAAGGAGGTCTACAAGGTGAAGAGCACCACCAAGTTCAAGAACTGGTGGTACGACTACCGCATCAGCTATGTGGACACCAAGACCTTCGCCGACTACCGTACCGAGTATTTCAAGGGGGGCAATAAAATCAAGGTTATCGACCGGCTTTGGCTGGATGCGCCCCTGGACGACCCGCGCGCCCTCTTCTGGGGCTACTGGTACGGCAAGAACCTGGTCACTGGCCATGAGACTTTCGCCAACATCCCCGATGGCGTGAGCGTGGCCAACGGCGACTTCAAGCGCAAGCTGTGGTCCGAGCAGACCCTGCGTAAGATCAAGCGATAAAAAATACCGAACCAAAGGGGCGCCCGCGGGCGCCTCTCCAACCGGAGAGAGTAACCATGTACAAGTGTTCAACCCTTTATCTCGCTATCGCGGCGGCCGTTTCGCTGCCCGTGGCGGCCAGTGCCAGTTATCTGGATGACATCGAACTCAACGGTTATGTCAAGGTCGAGACCTCCGTTTTCACCCACAGCGGCCAGAAAACGGGTCAGGCCAAGACCATGCTCGACGCCACCAAGGACAGCGCCGGCAATCTGATGAAATTCGAGCCCTCGGCCCGCTTCTTCGTCAACGGGCCCATCGGCGAGGACAGCAGCTGGCACCTCGATTTCAATGTCATTTGCGACACCAAAGGGGTTAACAGCGACTGGCGTTGCCACAAGAACTACACCCAGAACGACTGGTTCCGCGAAGGTTACATTGACACCTCCATCGGCGACCTCTCGCTGCGGATTGGTAAACAACAGGTGGTTTGGGGCACCGCCGACGGCATCAAGCTGCTCGACATCATCAACCCCACCGACTTCCGCGAAATGGCCCAGAACGACATGGAGGATTCCCGCATTCCCATCTGGATGGTCAACGCCGAGATGAACGTGGGCGAGAGCGGCAACCTTCAGTTTATCCTCTCCGAAAACCGTTCCAACGTCATCCCCGGCCTGACCAACGACAAGCGTGACGAGGACAGCGGCCATCCCTTTCTCATGAAGGGGGTGGATTCCATCACCGGGCGGGTGAATGGTTTTCTGCATGTGACGCCGGCGTTGGCTGCTGTATCGGCGAGCTTCAACGGAGCTGCCTTTGCAGGGATGTTTACGGGCGCGTTGAACCCGGCTGGTTTGGCTCCTTTTACCGGATTGACGGTGGATGGCTTTGCCAGTAATCCCGCAGTTGTTGGCTTCCCCTGTGCGGCGCCTGGTGTCTGTGGGGCTCCTGTAGTGTTTGGGCCGGGTCAAATCGTTTTGAACAATATTGCACAAAACGGGTTGGGGCCGGGTGATCCGAATGGAAACAATAATGTTACGAACCTGATGAATATAAGTGGCCCTTTGCCTAATCAGGTTACCTGGAATCCGGCTGATCCAAAGTCGGCATTTGAATACATGCCAAATGCTACTTTTGCAACCTTCAATACCTTTAACACATTCAATGGTACGAGGTTTGTAGGTGCAACAGCAGTTTATGAGGTTAAAGATCCTAGTACCTCGAAACCCAATTTTGGATTCCGGTATCGTGGCTCATTGGACAATGGCCTGAACTTCAGCCTTAACTATTTTTACCACTATAGCGCCAACCCAGAAGTCAATATGTATTGGCGTGATGCGGTAACTCATCAAAGGTTGACGGTGCAACGAGCGCTTCCTGGAGACTATATAAACAATGCAACAGGGGCTCCGGGTGCGGATGGTCGGCCAGATTTTGTCAATACTGCATCAAACTTGACGGCGGACCAGGTTCCTAACGTTGTTGCAAATCCGTTTACGGATTCGCCAACTATTCTGCTTAAAAACTCAGCCGGTCAATATTATGGCGCGTTTAATGTAAACCCGATGCTGGGTGCTGTGATGAGTGGCAACCCGGTGGAGTTGGTAATGGAGCAGACCCGCTCCCGGGTAAACAGCTTCGGTGCCTCTTTCGACTATGGCACTCAATGGGGGGATTTCCCCGTGGTGTTACGGGGAGAATTCCTTTATGACCGCAATGAGCGGCAGCCGGTGGTGGACAAGCGCCTGCTGGCAATCGGTGATCTGGCCAACGCTCTCACCATGCAGGATGAGAATAAATTCAGCTATGTGTTGGGCGTGGACGTGACCGTGCTCACCAACCTGCTTATCAGTGGTCAGTTCATCCAGATGCGCAACCTCAGCTATATCGATGACAGCCGCACTTGTACCACCCAGACAGGGATTCAGTTTGACTGCTCCCGCTACACCGCCGACTTTTCCACGGTGCACCTGACGAATGGCTTGCAGAAAGGCTGGAAGAACAAGAACTTCTTCTCGCTGTTCCTTTCCAAGCCCTTTGGCGAGAGCCAGCTCGGTCGGGTGAACAACATCATTATGTATGAAGGGGGCGGCGGTTACTGGGATCGCCTCAACGCCGAGTACTCCTTCAGTGATGAGTGGGTGGGTACCGCGGAGCTGAACTTCTACTGGGGTGACCAAAACACCACCTTTGGTCAGTTCCGCAACTCCAGCAACGCCCAGATCGGCGTGAAGTACATCTGGGGTGATTGATCTTCAGAAGGTGCTCAAAGGTTCGGCGCGGGGGCGTGCATTCCATGACCTGTCGTCGTGGGGTGTCGTTCCCCGCTACGAACCCCAACCCAAATAACAACCAGCAGTTAGTCAGGAGTAACCACCATGGCAGATAACGCGCCATCCAAGCGGTTCACGGAGCGCTATGCGGACTTCGTGCTCAAGTACCGCATGCCCATCGTTATTTTCTTGGTGGTGGCCACCATCATTGCCGCCACCCAGATTCCCAAGCTCGACATCCGCAACGACCCTGACACACTGCTGCCGCCCACCAACCGTTACGTGGCGACCAACCTCTATGCCGAGCACAACTTCGGCATGGGGAACATCATGGTCTTCTCCATGGGGGTGAAGGAGGGCGACATCTACCAGCCCTGGTTCATCAACAAGGTGCAGGAGGTCCATCGCAAGCTGGAAGCCCTGCCCACCTCCCGACCGGCCAATTTCATCGACATCGCCGCGCAAAAGATCAAGTACATGACCGCCGATGAGAACGGCCTGGTCTTCAAGCGCCTGATTCCCACCGAAGGTATCAGCAGCGACCCCGGGGAAGCGAAGAAGCAGCTTGCTTTCCTCAAGGAAGGGATCAAAACCAACCCGGTGATGGCGCCCATGCTGGTGGCCATGTACGACAAGAACACGGGCAAGCGCTGCGCCTATGACGATTACGACAAGGATTTTTGCGTCGCCAAGGCGGCCTACATCCTGGCGGATTACACGGACGACGTGAAGAAGATCTACCTGCCTTGGGTGAAGCAGGTGCAGGACATCATGAAAGAGGTTGAAAAAGACGACCGCATTCAGCTTCTGGTGGCGGGCGAGCCTTACTTCCTGGCCTACATGTTGGCTGATCTGGTGAACAAATGGTGGCTCTTTGTCATCTCCATCGCCATCGTGGTGGCGATTCTCTGGATGGAGTTCCGCGACTGGCGTGGCGCCGCTTTCCCGTTGCTGGGCGTAGGCATGACCATTGTCTTCACCTTGGGCCTGATGGGTTTCACCCAGTTCAAGCTCACCACCATGATGGTGCTCACCCCCATGCTGCTGCTGGCCATCGGCATCGGCCACTCGGTGCAGGTGACGCGCCGTTTCCTGCTGGAGATGGGCAGCACCGGTGATTGTGAAAGGGCGGCCCATGTGGCCATTTCCCACACCATCATCCCGGCCACGCTCTCCATCATCACCGACATGGTGGGTTTCGCCACCCTGGCCACGGTGGATATCTCTTTCTATAAGGCCTATGCCTATTTCGGCATGTTCGGGATGCTCACCCTGCTGCTCACTACCACCACCCAGATTCCCCTGTTGCTGAGCAGGTTCACTCCCTCCAGGGAGGCGTGCGGGGCCGGCGGTCACTCCTGGGAGGCGACCGTGGGCGGCTGGCTCACGCGCATCGTCATGGGGCCGGGCAAGGTGGTGCCCATCGTTCTCATCCTGGTGCTGATGGGGGTCTCCTTCTACTACACCAACTTCATGAACTGGAAGAACGACCCCGTGGCCGAGGCCAGGCTGGCCGACGAGGGCGACATCATGCCGGGGGTGGAGAAAGGCATCAATTATGCCCGCGCCGCCTTCAAGGGCAGTTCCAAGGTGTGGAAGGATCTGGTGAAACTCAACCAGGTGATGCCCGGTGTCATTTCCGTGAGTATCCCCATTCGCGGCAAGGAACCGGTGGCGCCTGAGTGCGAGGGCGACAACCTGTTCCCGGACGAGGTGTATGACATCGAAGATCTCAAAGTGAAGAAGCAGCGCTGCGCGCAGGAGAAGAAAAAACGTGGCTGCTGGGATACCGAGGCGTGCGGTGCCCAGGGGATCTTCAACGATGCCGACGTGTTGGCCGACATCGAAAAGATGGAAAAATGGATGCGGGCGCAGAAGTTCGTCGGCTACACCGGTTCCTACGCGCAATATGTACGGTTGGTCAACATGCTGTTGATGGCGGAAGGCAAGACTTCCAAGGAAGATCTTGCCATTCCCACGCGGGAATACCTGACGAAGAAGGATCCCAACGACGATCGTGATCCCGATCAGATCGTCCAGCTCTACAACGGTTTGCTGGAGATGATGACTTCGGCGGGCGACATGGATTCGTTTATTTCCAAGGACTGGAATGAGGGGGTTGTGCTTGGCTTCATCAACACCATGGACCCGCGTGAAACCCACCAGATCACGATGGATATCCAGTCCTACATCGAGGCGCACAAGAACGACAAGGGCTTCCGCAAGGTGAAGTTTGGCCTGCGCTGTGGCCCGGCGGATGACGCCAAGGTGGTGGCCGAGTGTGACGAGCGGCTTGGCAAGCCGGGGCCCAACTATCTGCGGCCGGGCTTGGGTGGTTTTCTTGGCGCCACCGAGGCGACCCGCGAGGTGGCCATGGCCAACTGGCTGGTGGGGCCGCTGCAGACCGCGCTGGCGGTGTTCATCATCGTCTGGTTGATCTTCCGTTCCTTTACAGTGGCTTCCATGCTGATCGTTACCCTCTTCATCACTCTCTTTGCCCAGTATGGCCTGGGGGGATACTTCACCTCGGTGGAAAACTGGTCGGGCAACCTTGCCTTCCATCTGCTGGTGACCTTGAGTATTGCAATGGGATTGGGTATCGACTACGGGATCTATATCCTGTCGCGGCTGCGCGAGGAGATGCAGGCCACCGAAGGCGACTGGGCGAAGTCCTTGCGCAACACCCTCAACACCACCGGCTCGGCGGTGATCATTTCCATCGTGGTGCTGCTGGGCAGCTTCATCCCGCTGCTCAACACCAACCTGGCCAACACCTGGGGGTTGGCCATCTACATCGGCGAGGCGCTCATCATCGATGTATTCACCGCGTTGATGCTGCTGCCCATGATGGTGCGTTGGTTCAAGCCAAGGTATGTCTTCAAGACCAACTGCTGATCGGGTTTTTGGGTGGGCCTGGCCGTAAAGGCCGGGCCCGCCGTCTGGGAAGAAGTATCACGGCTTGGTGTGAAGCAGGTTCATGGCCTGTTGGAAACGACCTTGCAATATGGTCGGGAGCTGGTCCGCCGCCCGCTCGATGGCTTGGCGGATGAAGGATTCTTCTTCCTGGCGCGGGCGTGAGAGGACGTAGTCCACCACCTGGCCGCGGTGGCCGGGGTGACCGATGCCGATGCGCAGGCGGTGGAAGTCGCGGCTGCCCAGGGCGGCGATGGTGTCGCGCAGCCCGTTGTGGCCGCCATGGCCGCCGCCCTGCTTGAGTTTGACGCTGCCTGGCGGCAGGTCAAGATCGTCATGGGCCACCAGCAGGGCTTCGGGAGGAATACGGTAAAAGCGCGTCAACGCGCCCACCGCCTGGCCGCTGTGGTTCATATAGGTGTCGGGTTTCAGCAGCCAGCAGCGGATGCCATCCATCTCCAGACGGGCTGTCTCGCCGGCGAACTTGTTTTCTTTGCGAAAGGTGAGCCCGTAACGATGGGCGATCTCTTCGAGAAACCAGAATCCGGCATTGTGCCGGGTGGCTTCGTAACGAGGGCCGGGATTGCCCAGCCCGACGATACATTGGATGGGGGCGTTGTTAGACATGGAGATCACCCCTCTCCTCGCGGGAGAGGGGTTGGATTGAAATGAAGCGTTCAACCCGGAGTTTTACTCCTCCTCGTTGTCGCTCTCCCCGGCGGCGGCCTGAGCGCGGCGGTCCGCCTGGATGGTGACTACCGCCTCGTCGTGGGCCGATTCGTCGCCATGGGTCAGGGCGGCGATCTCCACCCCCTCGGGCAGTTTCAGATCGGTCAGGTGGATCATGTCGCCCACGCTCATTTCCGAAACATCTACCTCGATGTGCTCCGGCAAATCCTTGGCGGCGCAAATCACCTCAACGTCCACCATGGCGTGGTGGATCTTGCCGCCCGCTTTGACGCCCGGCGCTTTGTCTTCACCGACGAAATGCAGCGGCACATGCATGCGGATACGATCAGTGTCGGCCACACGTTGCAGATCGAAATGAAGGATAAAAGGCTTGGCCGGGTGGCGTTGCAGATCCTTGAGCACGGCCCGCTCGGTATTGCCCTCGATCTCCAGGGTGAGGATGGAGGAGTAAAAGGCTTCGTGCTCAAGTTGTTGTACCAGTTTGTTGTGAGGCACGGCGATCATCTGGGGGTCCTTGCCGCCTCCATAGACGACACCGGGTACCATACCCTCGCGACGCAGGCGGCGGCTCGCACCTTTCCCCTTGTCACTGCGGGCGACCGCGGTGATGGTGAATTGCTGACTCATTGTCTATTCTCCGTAAGGTTGAAAAACAAACCCCGCCTTTTCCGCGACCAGAAAGGACGGGGCGCTTGCTACGTCAGTCCATGAACAGGGAGCTTACCGACTCCTCGTTGTTGATCCGACGCAGGGTTTCCGCCAGGATTCCGCCGATGGAAAGCTGGCGAATCTTGGGTGACGCCTCGGCCTTGGGTTGCAACGGGATGGTGTTGGTCACCACCAGTTCGTCCAGTTCCGAATTGTCGATGTTCTCCACCGCCGGCCCCGAAAGAACGGCGTGGGTGCAGTAGGCCACCACGCGCGCGGCGCCCCGCTCCTTGAGGGCGCCCGCGGCCTTGCAGAGGGTGCCCGCGGTGTCCACCAGATCATCCACCAGCACGCAGGAGCGTCCTTCCACGTCACCGATGATGTTCATCACCTGGGCCTCGTTGGCCTTGGGGCGGCGTTTGTCGATAATGGCCAAATCGGCATCGTCCAATCTCTTGGCCAGGGCCCGGGCGCGCACAACCCCACCCACGTCTGGCGATACCACGATGAGGTCAGGGTACTTTTGGCGCCAGATGTCACCCAGCAGGATGGGCGAGGAGTAGATGTTGTCCACCGGGATGTCGAAAAAACCCTGGATCTGGTCGGCGTGCAGATCCATGGTGAGTACCCGGTCGGCGCCAGCCGTGCCGATCATTTTGGCTGCCAGTCTGGCGGTGATGGGTACCCGCGCCGACCGCGGACGACGATCCTGGCGGGAGTAACCAAAATAAGGGATCACCGCGGTGATGCGATTCGCCGAGGCCCAGCGTAGGGCATCGATCATCACCAGCAGTTCCATCAGGTGGTCGTTGGTGGGGTGGCAGGTGGGTTGTACCACGAAGACATCGCGCCCCCGCACGTTGTCCTCGATCTCCACCATGATCTCGCCATCACTAAAGCGATCCACCACGGCGCGGCCCAGGGCCATGTCCAGATAATCAACGATTTCCCGGGCCAGCCGCGGGTGGGCGTTGCCGGTGAAGACCATCATGCCAGTGCCAGCCACCTGTTGCTCCCCGGAACTGTTGTCTGGAGGGTTTGACGACGGCACCCGGCCGCCAGTGAGTAAATGGCTGGGGTGGCAGGATTCGAACCTGCGATGCCGGAGTCAAAGTCCGGTGCCTTAACCACTTGGCGACACCCCATCAAACTGTTGCAGCTGCTGTTGCAAGGGCGAGTGGTTGAGCCCCCGGCTGACAAACCCCTCCATGCCATCAGGCAGTTCCGCCAGGGCTTTTACAGCATGTTCGCGGGTGGCGAAGCTGCCGAACACGCAGCTTCCGGTTCCCGTAAGCCTGCCTTTGGTCTGTTGGCTGTTCAGCCAGCGGATGGCGCGGTCCACGTCCGGGTAGAGGCGGCGCACCAGTGGCTCACAGGTATTTTCCCACTCGCCCGCGAGAAAGTCGCGTATTTTGAGGGGCTTTGCGTTTCGTGTCAACGCGGGATGGGAAAAAATTTCCGCGGTTGAGACGTGGCATGGAGGGCGTACCACCAGATACCAGGCCGAGGGCGGAGAGATGGGCGTAAAACACTCACCGATTCCCTCCGCCCAGGCCGCCCGGCCGTAAATGAAAATGGGCACATCCGCTCCCAGCTTGCGGCCGATTTCCGCAAGCTTTTCCCGTGGCAGGCGGGTGTCCCAGAGTCTATTGAGCACCACCAGGGTGGTGGCGGCGTTGGAGCTGCCGCCTCCCAGGCCGCCGCCCATGGGGAGCTGTTTCTCAATTTCGATATCAACGCCCAGCCCTGTTCCGCTGGCCTCCCGCAAGGCGCGGGCGGCCAGAGTGGCGAGGTTGTGTTCTTCGTCCACGCCGGGAATCGGTGTTACGCAGCGGATGAGGCCGTCCCGCCGCAAGCGGAAACGGAGAAAATCGCTCTGTTCCAGGAACTGGAAAACTGTTTGCAGCTGGTGATAGCCGTCGTCGCGTCGGCCAATGACACGCAGCATCAGGTTGAGCTTGGCCGGCGCCGGCCAGGCTGTTTTTTCCATGATTACCGGTGGCGCTGAATGGTTTGCTTGAGTTTTTTGTTGTTGGGGGCGAACTTGAGGGCTTCCTGCCAAACCTTTCGCGCGTCGTCCTTTCGTCCGAGGCTCCAAAGCACTTCCCCAAGGTGAGCGGCGATCTCGCCGTCCTTCATTTTTGCCGCCGCCTTCTGCAGATAGCCGAGCGCCTCCTGCTTGTGTCCCATGCGGTAGAGCACCCAACCCATGCTGTCCATTACCGCCGCGTTGTCGGGCAGTTTTTTCAGCGCCTGGCTGATGTAGCCGTAAGCCTCTTTCAAGCGGTTGGTCTGTTCCGCAAGGGTGTAGCCCAGGGCGTTGAGCGCATCGGCATCACCTGGTTGCAGTTTGAGAACCGCCTTGAAATCCTGCTCGGCCTTGGCGACCTGACCCATATCGGCAGCCAGCAGGCCCCGGGCGTAAAGGAGATCGGTGTTGTGAGGGTTGGCTGCCACCGCCTCGTCATAAACGCGCATGGCCCGGGTTTCCTTGCCCAACTCCTTATACAACTGGGCCTCGGTGACATAGATCCGCACCGCCTGGGCCGGGTTGGTGAGACGAAGCTCGCGAAACAGCGCCTCGGCGTGATCCAGATCGCCTTGACGGGCGGTGAGAATGGCAAGACGCAGCCGGGCGTCGCTCACCAGGCGGCCGCTTTCCACCTTGCGGTAGAAGGCCATGGCCTTGTCAGGGTGTTTTTCCAGCTCCTCCACCTGGCCGAGAAAATACCAAGCCTCCTGTTTGTTGTCGTAGCTGCCTTTGCCGGCGAGCCGCTGCCAGCTCTGACGAGCCAGGGCGAGATCCTTGGTCTGCATGGCCAGCAGGCCGATGGCGGACAGCAGATCGGGATCGTCCGGTTTCAGCTTCAATGCCTGTTGGTAGGCCGTCAGTGCGTCCTTGTAGCGTTTCTGTTGGGTGCGGATTTGTCCCAGTGCCTGATAGAGAGTGGGGCTGGGATGCGTTTTGACCGTTTTGGCCAGATACTGTTCAGCCTCTGCCTGTTGGTGGTTCAAAAGGAGCAACCGCGAGCGAAGCAGATGGGGTTTGTCCCACTGGGGCTTGAGCAGGCTCGCCTGCTGAAGGGCCTGTTCGGCCAGCGGGAAACGCTTGAGCTGGGCCGCCACCAGCGCCAGGGCATAATGGGCACGGGCGTCCCTTGCATTTTTATTGGCAAGGGTTTCCATGAGTGAGAGTTTGCTTGGCGATTTCTCCGTGGCCAAAACCGTGGCCAGCGCTTCAAATCCATCCTTGCCAAGCGCATCGGCAATGCGGAGAACCGCTTCCGCCTGTTTTGCTGCCTCTTTCATGTCGCCCTGCTTCAGGGCCAGCAAGGTGCGTACCTCGCGCGCCCGGATGGCGTTGGGCGCGTTTTGGATCCATAGATCCGTGGCTTGTGCCGCCAGCGGGAGTTTGTTCATGGAGAGGGCGATCTGGGTTGCCTGCGCCGCCGCGACGGGATCCCGGGTGCTCCGGGCGGCTTGCAAAAGGTGCTCATAGGCCGCTTTTCTGTCGCCCCGCTGGATGCCTATCTCACCCGAGAGATAGTCGAACAGGGCTTCCGAATCCAGCTCCTTGGGCGGCTCAACCTGGTGCTTGAACGGAAGTGGGCGCGGCGGAGGCGCCACTGCCTGGGGTTTGGGAGTCGGTTTTTCAGGTAGGGTCTTGCAGCCGCCGGCCAGCAGTAATGCCAGTGCTGCTATCCATCGCAGGAGGGGATTGCTCATCGGAAAAATTATACTAGAATATCGCCGCCCCGCGCATGGGAGCGAAAGGTCCGAGAAAACGGGGCGTTGGTATTGTTGACAACGTGGTTGAATTAGAGGAGAATGCGTCCTCTTTTTCTGGAGGGGTTCCCGAGCGGCCAAAGGGGGCAGACTGTAAATCTGCTGGCTCAGCCTTCGGAGGTTCGAATCCTCCCCCCTCCACCAGAACAGCGCAAATGGCCTTGCAATGTGTTGGCCATGATTAATCCCCCCTGGGCTATCCCACGGGGAGGATGAGAACCTCCGAAAGGAGGTTCGATTCGCCCGCCGGAAGCGGGCGAAACGGCGGAGCGAACCGACGCCGGCCCGGAGGGCGGAGGGCAGGGGGCGGAGTAATCCTCCCTCCTCCACCAGATAGTAAATGGCTTGGCGGGGCGCTGGCCATTGTTGGGTCCTTGGGGTGTCCCGGGGAAAGGAAAAGCGGTAACGGTGCGGGGCGCCGCGTTTGTCAGCGCGGGTGTAGTTCAACGGTAGAACCTCAGCCTTCCAAGCTGATGACGTGGGTTCGACTCCCATCACCCGCTCCATGATGCAGGTTTCACGCCCAGATAGCTCAGTTGGTAGAGCACACCCTTGGTAAGGGTGAGGTCGGCAGTTCAAATCTGCTTCTGGGCTCCATAGTCGTAAAGGGCTCTCAAGCGGGGCTCTTGCCGGGTTCGCCGGCAGCCGGCTGCCGCCAGGCTCAGGCCAGCGGTTTTACTGAGAAGATGACGTTGACCATTTGACCTTTTACAGTTGCGGAGATTGTCCAGCGATGTCCAAGGAAAAATTTGAAAGAACCAAACCCCATGTAAACGTGGGCACCATCGGTCACGTTGACCACGGTAAGACCACGCTGACGGCGGCGATCACCACGGTTCAGGCGGCCAAATTTGGTGGAGAGCAGAAGGCCTACGACCAGATTGACAACGCGCCCGAGGAGCGGGAGCGTGGGATCACCATTGCCACAGCCCACGTTGAATACGAGTCTGAGAAGCGGCACTACGCCCACGTGGACTGTCCCGGTCACGCCGACTACGTCAAGAACATGATTACCGGTGCCGCGCAGATGGACGGCGCCATTCTCGTCGTCAGCGCCGCCGACGGTCCCATGCCCCAGACCCGCGAGCACATTCTGCTCTCCCGTCAGGTGGGTGTGCCCTACATTGTCGTTTACCTCAACAAGGCCGACATGGTTGATGACGAAGAGCTCATCGAGCTTGTCGAGATGGAAGTCCGTGAGCTGCTCAACGAATACGATTTTCCTGGCGACGACACCCCCATCATTGTTGGTTCTGCCCTCAAGGCACTGGAAGGCGACACCTCTG
>JALVUB010000287.1 GCA_027023915.1 Sedimenticola sp. | reverse complement strand
ATCCAGGGCCACCAGCTCACGCCGGCGGATGGCCTGTTGCTGGCCAGGATACTGTAGGAGGCGCGTCCTCGCGCCGAACAACGGAGGCAGCTCGCGCCTTCCCTGGTTCGCGGCGGGGACACCGCTCCCACAAGTTCACGGGTGAGACGGAACCACCGGGGCGGGCGGTTCCACATCGGCGTTCTGCGCCCGGTGGCGCAGGGCGTGATCCATGAGCACGATGGCCAACATGGCCTCGACAATGGGCACGGCGCGGATGCCCACGCAGGGGTCGTGCCGCCCCTTGGTGACGACCTCCACCGGCTTGCCCTCCACATCCAGGGTCTGGCCTCCCAGACGGATGCTGGAAGTGGGTTTGAAGGCCACCCGCGCCACGATCTCCTGTCCTGAAGAGATGCCGCCGAGGATGCCGCCGGCGTTGTTGCTGAGGAAGCCTTCCGGCGTCATCTCGTCCCGGTGTTCGGTGCCCTTCTGGCGCACCGACTGGAACCCGGCGCCGATCTCCACCCCCTTGGCGGCGTTGATGCTCATGAGCGCATGAGCGATGTCGGCATCGAGCCGGTCGAAAACGGGCTCGCCCCATCCAGGCGGCACGCCGGTGGCCACCACGCTCACCTCGGCGCCCACTGAGTTGCCTTCCTTGCGCAAGGCATCCATGTAGGCTTCCAGCTCGGCCACCTGGGCCGCATCGGGCCAGAAAAAGGGGTTCTGCTCCACCGGCTCCCAGGAAAAACCGCGCGGCCGGTTCTCGCCGAGGGCGGAAAGATAGCCCCGAATCTCCACACCGTACCGCTCACGGAGGTACTTCCTGGCCACCGCGCCGGCCGCCACCCGCATGGCGGTCTCCCGCGCGGAAGATCGGCCACCGCCACGGTAGTCGCGGATACCATACTTTTGCAGATAAGTGTAATCGGCATGACCCGGCCTGAAACGGGCGGCGATCTCCGAATAATCCTGGGATCGCTGGTCGGTGTTGTGGATCAGCAGACCAATGGGAGTGCCGGTGGTCTTGCCCTCGAAGACACCGGAAAGAATCCGCACCTCGTCCGGTTCGCGCCGCTGGGTGGTGTGGCGGCTTTTGCCGGGGCGGCGACGCTCCAGGTCGGGCTGGATGTCGGCCTCGCTCAGCGCCATGCCGGGCGGGCAGCCATCGATGATGCAGCCGATGGCCGGCCCGTGGCTTTCGCCGAAGCTGGTGACGGTAAACAGCTTGCCGATGGTGTTGCCCGACATCAGTTTTCCGAAAGCAGGGCGTTGATCTCTTTCAGCGCCTTTTCATCCAACACGCCGGCGGCCCGCTTGAGCGCCAGAATGGCGGTGACATAGTTGTAACGGGCGCGGGCATGATCGCGCAGGGCTCGGTAGTAGTCACGCTGGGCGTTGAGCACGTCCACCATGGTGCGGGAACCCACGTCGAAACCCGCCTTGGTGGCGTCCAGGGCGCTCTTGGTGGAGATGGTGGCCGCCTTGAGAGAGCGCACCGCGCTGATGCTGGCCTGCACCTGACGGTAAGCGTTACGCACTTTCTTGTCCACTTCCCGCCGGGCCTGATCGAGCTTTTCCTGAGCCGCAATGAGGTTGGCCTGGGCCTGACGGGTGGCAGCCTGCACGCCGCCACCAAGATAGAGCGGCAGGTTGAGCTGCACGCCCACCGAAGCGGTTCGCGTGTCTTTGAAACCGGCGTAGATGCTGTTGCTGTGGTTCACGTCATAGCTGCCCACCAGATCCACGGTGGGAAAGTGGCCGGAGCGCTGCACTTCCACTTCCCGCTGCGCCACCTGGGTGGCGTCCGAAGCAGCCTTCACATCCGGGCTGTTCTTGAGCGCCATGGCGCTCCACTCGCCGATGTCGGCGGGCATCGGCGGATTCAGGGAAATCTCTTTCTTCAGATCGGCCAGTTCCTTGGGTCGCATGCCGAGAATCTGGCGCAGATCCTCCCAGGCGTTGTCCAGAGTGTTGTTGGCCACGATCTCATTGGTCACCGCCTGGTCATATCGGGCCTGAGCCTCGTGCACACCGGTGATGGGAATAAGCCCAACATGAAACCGCTGTTTGGCCTGCTCAAGCTGGCGGGCGGTGGCCTTTTTGTCCGCGCGCACGAAGTTGAGGGTCTCCTGGGCGGTAAGCACGGCGAAATAGGCGCGCGCCACCCGTAGCGCCAGATCCTGCTGCTGGGCGCGATACCGGGCTTCCGCCTGCTCCACCTGCCATTCCGACTGTTCCAGGCGGATGAACTGATCGCGACGGAACAGCGTCTGTTGCAGGTTGATGTTGAAATCCCGGTTGCCGTACCGGTCCACCCGCCCCTGGGATGGATCGAGACGGATGGCATTGGCGCTGGCCCCCGCGGAAACATGGGGCAGCACCTGGGAAAGCGCCAGCGGCTTGGCCTCTTTCTGGGCCTTGAGCTTGGCCGCCGCTTCACGCAGCACCGGATCGTGATCCAGAGCAATCTTGTAAACCTGAATCAGATCTTCCGCCAGCGCGCCCTGAGAGAATGCCAGCAACAGCGACGCCAAAAGAATCTTCTTCATCGAAGTTTCTCCTTTTGTTTTTTCATGGGACCAACCGCTGTTTGCGCGTCCAGCCGCAGGCCTCGCAGATTGATCCGCCAATCCAGATGTGGGCCAGTGGCCCGGCCGGTGGCGCCCATGCGGGCCACCACCTGCCCTTTTTTCACCCGCTGTCCTTCTTTAACAAGGATCTTGCTCAAATGGAGAAACGTGGATGATAAACCATGTCCGTGGTCGATAATCATGGTGCCGCCAGAGTAAAACATATCGGGATGCACCATGGTGACGATGCCATCCGCCGGCGCCCGCACCGGCGTGCCCACAGGCCCCGCAATGTCCACACCGTAATGGGGCCGCCGGGGCTTGCCGTTGAGAATGCGCTGACTGCCATAGACGCCGGTAATGGGACCAATGGCCGGCCACTGAAAACCGTGAGTAAAATCGGTGCGATCGTCCACCCGGGCCCTGGCTTTCTTCACCAGGGCGACCTCCCGCCGGATGCGCGCCAGGGTCTCTTTGCCCATGGGCGTCACCTTGGAAGGCGGCAGGCCGTTGATGCGTTGAATGCGGTATTTGCGCTGTTTGATCTTAAGCTTGCGCACCAGCTTACGACCGTCGGGCAGCACCACCTTCAGGGTGGAGCTGGGCGGCGCCTTGCGCGCAAAGCCAATGAGAAAATCCCCTTTCGGAGAAACCGGCACCCGCTTGCCATCCTGATAAACCTTTGCGCCCGGCTCTGTCTTGCCAAACACCAAGGCGCCCTGTTCCAGAGGACCGCGAAGGGTCAGAGGCGCGGCCAGAAGAACGCCTGGCAGCAGCAGTAACAACAAAAAACCGAGTCGTAAACGCATGGATACAAGCAGGGAAGGGAAACCGGTCTCATTCTATCAACAAGTTGATAAAATCGCCCGATGAATCAGGCCCCATCCCACACCACTGTCCGTTCCACGCCCTACACATGGCGCGAGGTGATCCGCATGGTGCTCTCCCACAAGCGGGAGCTGGTGGTGGCCAACATCGTGGCTTTGCTTGGCACCGCCGTGGCGGTGCCGGTGCCGCTGCTCATCCCCCTGCTGGTGGACGAGGTGCTGCTGCACAAGCCCGGCACCCTGGTGGCCTGGAGCAACCGCCTCTTTCCCGAAAGCTGGCACGGGCCGGTGCTCTACATCTTCGCGGTGCTGGCCCTGACCCTGTTGCTGCGGCTTGTGGCGCTGGTGTT